>WFSA01000025.1 GCA_015486215.1 Anaerolineae bacterium
GCTTACGATATGTCGCGGGCAGGATTGATTCAGGGGCTATTTCTTAGCTCTGGTATTATCGGCGGCGGCGTGCGGGCGCAGAGTAAAATTATCGAAACGGCCGTTATTCTCCGGAAAAAGTACAACTATCGCGGCTACCTGCATCTGAAAGTGATGCCTGGCGCGGAAAAAGCGCAGGTGGAGCGACTGATGCAGCTCGCCAATCGCGTCTCCGTCAATCTGGAAGCTCCAAACGGCCGTCGCCTAGCCGATTTAGCCCCCAAAAAGGTGTTTTTTGAGGAATTGTTACGGCCGTTGCAATGGATGCAGGAAATTCGCCAAACAAAAGAGGCGCGATTGGGATGGAACGGCCGTTGGCCTTCATCCGTCACCCAATTTGTTGTCGGCGCAGTCGGCGAATCTGACCTTGAGATATTGTCAACCGCCAGCTATCTCTACAAACATCTCGGCCTCAGCCGCACCTACTTTTCCCCCTTCCACCCCATCCCTGACACCCCGTTTGAAAACCTGCCCGCCGAGAACGAATGGCGCAAGTTCAGACTGTATCAAGCGAGCTTCCTCTTCCGTGATTACAACTTTGATTTGGAAGAGATGCCGTTCACGCAAGACGGCCGTCTCCCCCTAGATACCGACCCCAAATTAGCATGGGCGCAAGCCAATCTAGGCAATGATCCAGTCGAGTTAAACGTCGCCGAGCGTGAAGAACTGCTGCGCGTTCCCGGTGTCGGCCATCAAGGGGCGATGGCGATTATTCGCGCCCGTCGTCATGGTTCAATCCGTTACCTTACTGACCTGAGAAAGATTGGCGTGCAGACGAAACGGTTGAAACCGTTTGTGCTGTTGGATGGAAAACGGCCGTCGTACCAGCTTCCCTTTTTGTGGTAAAATGTTGTTGATATGAATTGGCTTAGCAAAGGAGGCGTAAAATGGCCTTAACTCTACAGACTGAATACCCCAAACAATCATTGAATACCCTCATGCCTGCTGTTCGCATGTTGCCCGTGCTTGATAAACTCAAACTAATCCGTATGCTGGCTAAAGATATTGAGGAGGGGGGCGATATTTTTCCGTTTGAGACTGAAGCAACCTATCAATTTGCAACACCCTATGATAGTTATGGCGCGGCAGCGGTACTGTTAGAGGGATTGGCTACTTACGACAGTAGTGAGGCTTCGTAAAATGAGAGTTCAATACGCAACTACAAATTACAAACAACATGGATCTGACGGATTACCGCGATTACCGTTTGTCCTTCGTCACAATATGCAAAGCATCCGTGTGACAGGATTAGTGGATAGCGGTTCAACTATTAACGTACTCCCCCATCAGTATGGCAAACAACTTGGACTTGTGTGGAATGATCGGCAAGCGACTATTCGATTGGCTGGTAATTTGGGCGGGGTGATGGCACAGGCTGCGTTTGTAATGGCGCAGATTGGCGATTTTCCTCCTGTAAGATTTGCTTTTGCATGGAGTCAAAGCGAGAATATGCCGCTAATTTTAGGTCAAGTCAATTTCTTTATGGAATTTGATGTTTGTTTTTATCGTTCTCAACTGGAATTTGAAATCAATCCAAAAATTTAGGTTAGACGAGTTGCCACTCGCAAACTGGAGACCCCATGACCACTTTACCCATTATACTTGTCATGGGATGGGTCGTTTTTGTATTTTAGGGTTGTGATGAACACTATTATTACAAAAAATAACTCATCCCGCTCTTTTTGGCATAGTTTTGCAACACGCTCTCATGGATGATGAGTCCGTGACCGCACTTGAACACCTGTCTGGTGATTTTCAATGGGTTAATCGCTCCAATGATATTCTTTTGAGGAATTGTGTGGTCTAGTGTGTCCGTGTCGGGAATTCCGATTCCCGACACAGCTAAAACTTGGTACGGGAATCGGAATTCCCGTACCTTCACCACACAAAAGCTCAAAGAGCCGTTAATTGTTCAGGCTAAAATTGAAAAAATGGACATGGTTCAAAATGACGAAAATCATCTTTACAGTTGTTGTTGCATTGGGCGACCATAAAGGTCGCCCCTACAGGAGTAATTGGTAGGGGCATGGCCTTGTGCCCGCCCACAAAGTGTAAAGATCATTTCGCATAAAATGAACCATGTCAAAAAATGCGATTAATTAGTCGAGATCGCGCCTTCGCATCTTACGATGTGGCGACATCTTGGTAATTTAACTAAATCTATATTTTATATGCCACTTGGAGACCCCCATGAGTACCTTACCCATCACCCACATGACCCTGTACAAGCACGGTGTCGGCTTTTTTGAACGCCGCGCCACGATTTCGGGCGAAGAAGTTGCCCTTTCCTTCCGCGTGGAGGAGATGAACGACATTTTGAAGAGCCTAACGGCCGTTGATTACAGCAACGGTCAAGTTCTCGGCATCGACTACGCCACCCCGCAAAGCCGCGAAGAACAGTTGGCGGGTTGCTCCATCGCCCTCGACGGCCGTCGTTCCTTGCGCGATTTGTTGATTAGTTTGCGCGGGCGGGCGGTGAAACTGCTGTTAGATCAAGAAGAAACGGCCGTTGGCATCCTAATTGGCCTAGACGAAAGCGATCACAGTCGCCCCATCACAAAATCACTCGTTTCTGTGCTGTTGGACGGCGGTGAAACGATGGTTTACCCCCTCAAGCGTGTGCGCGGCGTGGACATTCTCGACGAGCGCGGCGCGGCCGACCTGCGCTTTTTCCTGCAAGTGTCGCTGGCACAGGAAAATTACCGCCAAGTGACCGTGCGCCTGACCCCTGGCGAGCATGATCTGTCCGTCAGTTACATCGCGCCGGCACCGACGTGGCGCGTCAGCTACCGTTTTGTGACGATGGGCGACGGCGAGCGAGGGCTGTTGCAAGGATGGGGCATTTTTGACAACCGGCTGGAGGAGGAGTTGACGAATATCTCCCTCTCGCTCACGGCTGGGATGCCGATTTCCTTCATTTATGACCTGTACACCCCTTTCACTCCCGAACGGCCGTTTATCCAAGAAGAAAGCCGCACCGTCGCCGCCCCAGTGGACTTTGCCGCAGCTCCAATCGATGAAGTCGCACCGATGATGCGGGCGATGGCCGCCCCGCCCTCCCCCGCACCGATGGCGCGGGCAAAACGGTCTCGCAAGATGAACGCGGCGGCGATGGAACGGTCAACGGCCGTTTCCATCACAAGTTCCGATTTAGGCGAACTATTCCAATAC
>WFSA01000026.1 GCA_015486215.1 Anaerolineae bacterium
GCGACGGCGAGGGTGATGTGTAAACGGCCGTTTACCTCATCCGTCGTCTCCACCGCCAACTCCAGCGCGTTCAACACCCCGCGCGCGTCCCCGTTGGCAACATCGAGCAAATGTTCAAGCGCGTCGTCGTCAATCTGCACATTCAATTTACCGTAGCCACGATCTTTGTCGGCGATGGCTTGATGGGCGATTTGGCGTAAATTGTTTTGGGTTAACGGCCGTAATTGAAAGATGCGACTGCGACTGACCAACGCCTTGTTGACCTCAAAATATGGGTTCTCCGTCGTCGCCCCGATGAGGATGAGGGTGCCATTTTCCACATGGGGCAACAGCGCGTCCTGTTGCGCCTTGTTCCAGCGATGGACTTCATCGACAAACAGCGTCGTGCGCTGATTGTACAGATCGCGCCGCTCTTTGGCGTTGGCTATCGCCTCCCGAATCTGCTTCACGCCCGACAGCACAGCGTTGATGGTGATGAAATGGCTTTTGGTGGAGTTGGCGATGACCATCGCCAGCGTGGTTTTGCCGGTGCCAGGTGGCCCGTAAAATATCAGCGACGATAGTTGATCTGCTTGGATGGCGCGGCGCAACAGCCGCCCTTCGCCGATGATATGCTCCTGCCCAGCGTATTCGTCCAGCGTGCGCGGGCGCATGCGGTTGGCGAGCGGGGATTCTTGGGTGATTTGGTGGGAACGGCCGTGTGTGAATAAGTCCATCACGCATTAAAGAGGCGGTTTAGCCACGCGACAAAGGTTCGGGCGATGGGCGAGTCTGGCGACAACGCTTTGGCGGTAATTGCTTTTCCCATCGGCATACCTGGATTTTCCTGCCACGCCAGCCATGTATGCACAAATGCCTTGCTTCGCTTATGGCGATAGCGAGCCAGATCGTGCGCTTCAATCGTATCTAACGCATTTTCTGCATGAGGGAGTAAGTCGTCTACATCTGGAATGAGCCATGAGACAAAATCTTCCAATTCGCCCGCAAGTTGATTATTGGGCATGAGCCATATGCCCAAGCGCGGCGCGTACCCATCTGGACTGTTAATGATTGTGCCTGCCCGATCAGGCATATCGGGGAGTTGGTAAGCAGGGTTTATGGTTTGGATGAGGTTGAGGATGTGTTGCCAACGGCCGTTTAAGCTACTATTTGCATCTAACATAATGCCAACGGCAACAAATCCTCCCGCATATAACTGTCTCTCAAACATAAGGAACAATTGATCAATACCATCTGCTTTTGCTGTTTGCTCTTGAGGGCGTTTAACGCTAAAACTCTCAACAATAGTATGTGATTGACATAACGCCCAAACAACATGCTGATCATCTATCCCCTCAACTAACAAAAGAGCGTTCTTGGGTTCATTTAATTTCATCAGCGCATCTCAATGTCTTGTTCAATGGCATAAATAATATTTTCAGCGTCAAATCGCAGGGATTCGATATTTTCACCGCGCCGTTGTAGGCGAAAAAGTGCGCCAACACGGTCATCTTCTACGAGACTGAGAGCTTCGGCAAAGGAGCGCATACAATCATAGCTATGGGTGGTGGCGAAGACTTGGATATTTAGGCGAACGGCCGTTTCCATCACCATCCGCCACATATCCGTCATCACACGATAATGCAACCCTATATCAATTTCATCTACCAATAAATAACCCTGTTCCGCATGGATCAGAGTCATTATCAACCCCAAAACACGATTCATCCCTTCACCCATGTTGCCGATGGGAACTGGCGGATGCCCCGTTAATGTAATGATGGGATCACCGCTGGTTAAAAACCGGATACGCTCAAGATGCGGATCAATAAGTGCTAATGTTCGCATTACTTCATCCTCTTTTTCTCTTGCTTCAGGCAAACTCTGCAAACGATCCCACATTTGCGACAATACAGATCTATCAACCCCTTGCATAGCGATAGCGTGAACATTTAACGTATCAAAATTTGAAGGGTAAACAGGACGCATCGAATCGTTCTTATAAATACCATTCGCACTCACCCCTTCGATTTCTAGCAAATTTTGATTTTGGTTAGAACGAAACTCAATCTTGTGTTGCTTTGGAAGCGGGTAAATACCCAACGATAATTCATTTGAATGTATGTGGATAGGTAATTGCTCTTCGAATGTATAATTGGAAAATAAGTGATTTAGTAAATAGCCGCGTAGTCTTCCCTGAGTTTCACCTCGATCTTCCAGTATATTTAAAAAAATGGTTCGCAGATTATTAGGGTCAAATTGATTGGTTAACAGGTTAATTGCTTCCAAAAGGCTGCTTTTGCCAACATTATTCTTGCCAACAATTAAATTGACCCGCGCTAAATCGTCAATTTGAAAATCTTTGAACAAGCGGAAATTTTGGATGTGTGCGGAGTTAAGCATAAGGTTCTCCATAAACGGTATAATGAATTATTATAGTCAAAGTATAGCATGACGTGAGAATTTGTTTTAATTGACATGGTTCATTCTCAACAAAACCATCTTTACAGTTTGAGCGTAAAACATGGACGCGGATTAGGAAGATTCAACGTATCTTCTCAATAAATCGTGGACAAGACTTGACAAATTTCATCAGCACTTTATTTTGCACGAGTATCATTAGGAAAATTTGTCAAGTCTTCTCAATATTCTGGAGAGATACATTGAAACCTTTATATAATGGTGTTAGTATTACTTTCTCGTTCCTGCGTTTTGTGTAGGAATGCCAATGTATCAAGCGGATGTGAAGCGTCGAAAAACAGCATTTCATGCTTGGCGTGGAACAAGAGGGATCTGAGTAATTACAAATAAATTCCATATTTCGACATGGTTCAAAATCTGGCAAGCTATCTTTACAATTGATCTCATATTGGGTAACTCGCTGAATCGCTCCTACAATTATTTCATGCAGGGACAGACCTGCTTGCAGGGACAGACCTGCCAGACCTCTCTGGGGCGACCAAGCGTTATAAAAAGTTTCCCACTGCCTTTGAATCATGCCCACAGTTCTAACAAGGAGATAACCATGAGTACAGATTTTATTTTCTCAGGGTCGGTCAAACAGGTCGATCCTGAAATACAACAACTTTTATCATTAGAAGATAAGCGGCAGGATGAGACGATCATCCTCATCGCTTCCGAAAGCATGGCACCTGATGCTGTGCGCGAGGCGATGGGCAGCACTTTCGCCAATATCTACGCCGAAGGGTATCCGCGTGATGCCGCCCGCCGCCAATCGCAAGAAAAAATTATGGACAGCGATTGGGAATTGGCACGGTATCGCCGCAATAGCGACCCGCGCTATTACAAAGGGGTTGAGTACGCTGACCAATTAGAATCGCTCACCCGCCGCCGTGCAGCCGAGCTTTTTGCGGCGAACGGAGTTGATCCCAGCGATCTTTATGTCAATGTGCAACCGTTGAGCGGCGCACCCGCCAATAGTGCCGTTTACACCGCTCTGTTGCAACCCGGCGACACCATTTTGGGATTGAATTTGAACGATGGCGGCCACCTTTCGCACGGCACGCGTATCAATCGGTCGGGCAAGCATTACAACGGCGTGTTTTATTTTGTCAACGAAGAGACAGAGGCTTTGGATTTTGATGCGATTGAGAAGATCGCGTTGGAACATAAGCCGCGCATCATCGTTGCTGGCTATTCGGCGTATCCAAAAGTGGTGGATTGGGCGCGTTTTCGCGCCATTGCCGATCAAGTTGGGGCGTACTTCCTCGCTGACATCTCGCACATCTCCGGCCTAATTGCCTCTGGTGTCCATCCCAGCCCCATCGGTATTGCTGATGTGGTGATGACGACGACGCACAAGAGCTTGTGCGGGCCGCGCGGGGCGATGTTGATGACCCATCGCAAAGATTTGTCGCCAAAAATTGACCGTGCTGTCTTCCCTGGCGAGCAAGGCGGGCCGCATTTGAACACGATGGCGGCGTTGGCGATTGCGCTCAAATTGGCAAAAACGGATCAGTTCCGCAAATTACAGGAACGCATCGTTGCCAACGCTAAGAGTTTGGCGATCTATTTGGAAGCGCATGGCTTACGTATCGTCGGCGGCGGGTCGGAGAATCATCTGTTGCTGGTGGATACAAAGAGCGTCAGCCATAAAGGTGTCCATCTTTCGGGCGATATGGCGGCACGTATTTTGGATGTGGCCGGCATCGTGCTGAACCGTAATACCATCCCTGGCGATAAAGGGGCAATGAATCCGACTGGGCTGCGTTTAGGTACGGTTTGGATTAGTCAATTTGGCTTTGGCGACGCGGAGATGAAGGTTTTGGCAGAAGCGATTGCCACCGTTTTGCAAGGGTGCAAGCCGTTTACCTATATGGGAATGCGCGGGCGTAAGCAGCGGATGGCGAAAGTGGACGCGGCGGCGTTGCAGCGTGGGCAGGATCTTGTGCGTCAGTTGCGTGGCATTTCAGTGCCAAAAGCGGAAAGTGAAACGTTGGAAGTGCGCGGCAAAGGGGCCAAATCATTCCTTGATAAAGCGTTGACGAGCGACGTAGCGGCGTTGGCGGCCGGCGACTCACAGCCGACGTATCTGTATGGGAATGGATGGGAAGCGGCAGCGGTGCTGACGGCCGTTAGTGACAACACATACCGTCTCCAATTCGAGCATAAGGTAATTGCGACACAGGCAGAAGCGTGGCTGGCGATGTTGTCGGATGGGTATGTTGATTTTGGCGATCTGTATGCACGGCTGGCAGGGCCGGTGGCGGTCACGGCCGTTTCCAGTTCGCTCACCAAAGAGATCGGTGATGCTGTTGGCACGGTTGTCGATTTTGTTAAAGCGTTGGCTGGCGATGGGGATGCGAAAGAAGATGCCTCCGTCCCCCCCGAAGCGTTTGTCGATAGCAAACCATTCTTCGTCGGCGCGGCCAATCGGCCAGAAGGGGACGCTCTGCCCGCGTTCAACTGGGAAGAGCCAGTTGATCTGCCCGCAAAACATACCCCGCTGTATGATACGCATGTCAAATTAGGCGGCAAAATCATCCCGTTTGGCGAGTATGAATTGCCTGTTTGGTACAGTTCGGTTGGCGAAGAACATGCGGCCGTTCGCACAGCGGCCGGGCTGTTCGACGCAACCCATATGGGTGTTTTTGAGGCGACAGGCAAGCATGTCGTCGAATTCTTGAACATTGTGACGACGAACAGCGTCAACACATTGCGCGTCGGCACATCCCATTACTCCCAGTTCTTGTTCCCCGATGGCAGTGTGATCGACGATTTGCTCGTCTATCGTCTGGGCAAAGAAGAGTTTATGCTGGTGGTCAATGCGTCTAATAATGATAAGGATTGGGCGTGGTTGAACGCGGTCAATAATGGCGAGGTGTTGATTGATGAAAAACGGCCGTTTGCCAAAATCCAACATCCCATCACCCTGAAAGATTTGCGTGACCCGCAATGGGGCGACGCTTGCCGTGTGGATATGCCGCTGCAAGGGCCGACATCACGCGATATTTTGCTCTCCTTATGTGACGATGCTGACCTCGCTAAGCGAATCAAACGCTTGCCATGGGCTGGCTTGACAAAAGGGGCAATCGCTGGGTTTGATCTCATCATTTCACGGACGGGATATACGGGTGAGAAAATCGCTTATGAACTGTTTGTCCATCCTGACAAAGCGGCCGATTTATGGATGACGCTGCTGGAAGCGGGCGAATCGTTCGGCATTAAGTCGTGCGGCTTGGCAGCGCGGGATAGCACACGCACAGAGGCAGGTCTGCCGCTTTACGGGCATGAGATGGCGGGCAGCTTAGGCTTGAACCCAGCCGAAGCTGGTTTTGGCGCGTATGTGAAGCTGGCGAAACCGTTCTTTGTTGGGCGTGATGCGTTCATCACCGCGTTGGAAGGGCGCGACCGCCTTGTGGTGCGCTTCCGCATGAATGAAAAGGGGGTGCGTCGTCCTGATAATGGCGATCCAGTGCTGGATAAGCGCGGCAAGGTCATCGGCACGGTGACGAGTTGTGCGATTGACAGCGATGGGTATCTGCTGGGGCAGGCGGTTGTGAAGTGGGATATGCGTAAACGGGGAACGGCCGTTTACATTTATCAACTTGGCGGCGGCACGCGAGCGATTAAGCTACCGAAGACGATCAAAATGGGTGCGCGGATGCCGTCTCCTGATGGCGCGACGATTTTGAGCCGGTTTCCGTTGAAGAAAAAGAGATGACAAACCTACAACATTGTTAACGGAGTGTGTGATGGATGAAAATTTTGAGCAAAATGTGATGAGTACGCCAGCAAGCGCGAAGAAGGATAATAGCACGACGAAGATTGTTATTGGTGTGTTGGTGGCGGTGTTTGTGTTGTGCTGCATTATCCCGATTTGTGTGATGGCCATGTTGACGTTGATGGGGCCGTCTGTTGGTAATGTGTTTTCTAATGTGGTGACGACGTTGGAGGCAACTACAATGCCGTAGGAAAGTACGGATGAGTATGGAAAAACGGCCGTCTGAGACGGCCGTTTTTTTGTACCACAAGAAACCTTCTCAAAAAGTTGTAATCACCCCGAAGTATTGAGAAGGTACCCCCTTCCCTTCGCCCAATCCGTATAGTACAATAAAATAATCATATTGAAGCAACTATAAAATAGCATACGTACATAAGGAGTTTCCCATGCGTTCGATCAAATCATTTACCCTTACTTTAGATGAATTAGAATTTGTACATAACGGCCTTGCTCGTCCAGAGAGTATTCTGGCTGAGAAAGATGGCACACTTTGGACAGATGACAGCCGCGGCAGTTTGACCCGTATCGATCCCGATGGCAGTATGACGACTATCGGCAGTATCGGCGGCGAGCCAAACGGATTTGCGTTGGCGGCCGATGGCAATTTTTACATTCCCAATATCGGGGATGGCTCTGTTTATAAGATGGATCGGGATGGCAATCACGAGCTATTTATGAGCGAGATTGACGGTGAGCCGCTCGGCGCACCTAACTATATCTGGATTGACAGCAAAGATCGGATGTGGATTTCTGTCTCCAGCCGTGCTGTGCCGTGGTTTCTGTCTGTCAATGCGCCCCGTCCTGATGGATACATCATTTTGGTCGATGAGGATGGCGCACGCATCGTCGCCGATGGCATCTATTTCCCCAATGAAGTGCGGATGAATGCGGATGAAACATATTTATATGTGGCCGAAACGATGAAAGCCCGCATGATCCGTTACCCCGTCGCCCCAGATGGCAGTTTGGGCGAGATGGAAGTTTTTGGACCTGATGGGTTGGGTGAAGGCGGCTATGTTGATGGCTTTACCTTTGATGCTGACGGCAATATCTGGGTAACAACGATCATTCGTAACGGCTTGGGCATCATCACCCCCGACGGTGACTACCATGTGGTTTTTGAGGATGTGAACCAACCTGCATTGGATGCGGCTGTGGAGGCGATGGATGCTGGCGCATTATCACCTGAGTTGATGTTCGGCTGTGTTGGAGCGCGTGTCCAATTCCCTGTCAGTGTCACCTTTGCGGGGGACGATTTGAAAACGGTCTATCTAGGCTCGTTGGCTATGCCCCATTTGGTAACGTTCCGCTCCCCCGTCGCTGGCGCACCAATGCGGCATTGGCAATAAGATAGAGAGGGGAGATAGAGAGAGGAGATAGAGAGAGAGGAGTCTGCATTAACTAATAGCTGTCGTTTCTCTATCTCTACACTCTATCTCTACACTCTATCTTGATTATGTTACGCATAATTTGGGCTTATTTATTGTATACATGGGGTGGGTTGCATCGATCTTTTGGTAATAGTAATCATGTGCGGAGTGAGCATGAAACGGCCGTTGATTATTTTGCTCGTGCAACGCTCATCCATCCTGATTTTCGACAAGCGCGGCTGGCACGAGGTATCTTGCTTTCGCGCGAGTTGGCGCGGCATGATGAGGCGTTGGCGGAGTTTAATTGGCTGCTAGAAGAAGATGAAACGGATGGAGAAGTAAGGCTCAATAGGGCGATGTTGTATCAGCAGATTGGGAAATATACGGTGGCATTAGCTGATTTTGAAGCGTATGCAGCACAGGGTGGAGTGCATGCAAACGAAGCGGAAAGAACGGCCGTTATCCTGCGTGAATTATTAGCTGAGAAGTGAGCGAAGCTGTAGGGTTGTACAATTTTACGGAGGTTATGATGAAAAATAAGAGTAATGAACGCATCATCGGTGTTGTTGGCGGTGTGGGGCCGTATGCGGGACTGGATTTGATGAAGAAGATTTTGGAAGAGACGGCCGTTTCTACCGATACAACTGTTGATCAAGAACATTTAACCGTCATTAACTACTCTGGTCCAGCGCATATCATGGACAGAACCCAATTTTTATCGAGAGAAGTAGATGATAATCCCGCCGAAGCGATCTTTGAACAACTATTGACGCTGGAAAACGCGGGCGCAGTCGTTGGCGGCGTTCCTTGCAACACGGCGCATGCGCCGCGCATCTTTGAAACGCTGGCCACGATGGTGGATGCGTCGGACATGAATCTGAAACTGCTCAACATGCTGACCGCGTTGAGTCAACATCTGCAAACGTATCATCCTGATATTAAACGCTTGGGCTTGCTGGGAACGGTTGGCAGCTATCGGGCAAAAGTATATGAAAAGATGATGGAGCCTGATGGATTTGAGATAGTTGTGCCGAATGAGGAGTTGCAGATGGGTATTCATACGGCCATCCAACATCCAGAATATGGCATCAAAGCGTGTGGATATGGGACAGAAACGGCCGTTTCCATGTTAATGGAAGCGGTGGACGATTTACAAAAGCAGGGGATTGACGGGATAGTCTTGGGCTGTACCGAACTGCCTCTGGCATTGACAGCAGCAACGATCAACGGCCTCCCAGCCATTGACCCTACAAGAGTTTTAGCCCGTGCCCTCATTCACGAAGCGTATCCGGACAAATTGAAGAAATGGGGAGAGAAGTAACAAATATGCAAATGTGCATGTGAGGTATCTTCTCAATATTCTGGGGAGACTTGACAAATTTTCCTAATGGTACTCGTGTAAAATAAAGTGCTGATGAAATTTGTCAAGTCTTGTCCACGATTTATTGAGAAGATACCATGTGAGCAATGTTGCAAGTATGCACACTTGCAAACATGCACACTTGCAACATTGCTTCTTACGCCGCTTCTAATTCCGCTAACTTTCCACTCAACATTTCTGTTTTGTGGATTAGGACGGGCAGGCAGGCGGGGCAAATCCACGCTTGTTTTCCCGTGTAGTGCAATGGCACAAGCGGGGTCTCATTTTCGGAAAGTTGGCAATTTAAGCATCTGTTATCTTCTGATTGACTCATTATTTAACCTCATTATCGTGAGTTAGAGGCGGTTGCAAGAGCTTTGCCTCTAACTCGAATTTATAAAATATATGCGCTGGCTCTAGCGTAATGCTCTAGCTATGCAAGCAATTATGGAGTAATCACCCGCTATTGCCAACTTAACTTATGATAAAAATAGGAATCGGTTCGATGAACCCGGCCAAAATCAGGGCGGTGGAAAATGTGATTAGGAAAGTGTGGCCGACGGCCGTTTTCTATTCTATCCCCGCCCCATCTGGCGTAAGCGATATGCCGATGAGTGATGAGGAGACATTGCGCGGAGCGGCCAATCGCGCTCGTGCGGCGTTGGCGGGCGCAGATTTTGGCATCGGATTGGAAGGGGGCGTGCATGAGGAGCCGTTCGGCTTGGTACTGATGGGCTGGGCGGTGGTGATGGGGGCTGACGGCCGTTTGGGAATCGGCGGCGCAGCCAGAATCCCGTTGCCCGACTCCATCGCCCGTCGCGTCCGCGCTGGTGAAGAGTTGGGGCCGGTGATGGATGATATTTTGCACGCAGAAAATACAAGTCAAAAAGGAGGCGCGGTCGGGGCGTTGACTGGGGACTTGGTTTTGCGCGGACACTCCTTTGAAACGGCCGTTGCCTACGCCCTCGCTCCGTTTATTTCGCC
>WFSA01000027.1 GCA_015486215.1 Anaerolineae bacterium
ACGAAGATTGCTATTTTCTTGTTTTTCTTCGTGATCTTTGTGTCTTCGTGGTTAAATTTAAGCCATATCAGGAAAAAATCGTCGTGTTTGTTCTTAAATAAAGTGTATTTAGTCCATTTATTGACATATCATACTTTGGGAATGCACCCCTAAACGAGTCGCTTCTAAACTCATCGCTAAATTATCCAATACGACACAAATCATACGGTCATAAAGATGGCTTGCCAGATTTCAAACCATACCAAATTAACGCACAATTATAGTACTATGCTACCATGAGAACAACGATCAACCCACTTTTGGGCGACTTAATAAGGCGGCATACTCCCTAAATCACCAACTCTTCACATTGGCATGTCCTTCATCTTGTGCTACGATGTTCTGATGGACGAACACAGTGATCAAGCCGATTGGACGGCCGTTTGGGGAGAGCATCTCACCGCCATTGCCTGCGAGGCGTGCAACAGCACATTCCTGCTAGAACAGCCCCCATCCAACTGCCCTTATTGCGGTCAAAAAAGTATCGCCCCATTGGCAAACGAGGCGATGCACCTTGCCCATACCCAGCCGCCAGAATTAACGATACCCTTCCTTATAAAGGAAGAGCAGGTCGCGCAAAAGCTGCAAGCGTTCAGCAAACGGTTCTGGTTTGCCCCCAGCGATATGACGCTGGCTCATTTACGGGAACGCACACGGCCGTTTTTCCTGCCGATGTGGTTGGTAGACAGTGACGCGACTGCACAATGGGGAGCAGAAATGGGGTTCGATTACGATGTCGTCAGCCATCGGGAAAAGTATCGGAGCGGCAAATGGGAGACGGAGCAAATCATCAGAACCCAAATCCGATGGGAAGCGCGTGTCGGCACAGTAGAACGGCGATACGATAACCATCCCGCCCCCGCATTGGAAGAGCATGACGCATTACGCCAAAAAATAGGGGCGTTCAAGAGCCGTCACGCACGGCCGTTTTCTCCCAATGATATAAAAGGGCGTGCCATCCGTCTGCCCGACCGCGCTCCAGAGGATGCGTGGACAGAGGCCGAAGCGTCCATCAAAACGGCCGCCATTGACCAGTGCCGCCAAGCATCCGCCGCCGAACATATCCGCGACTTCAAATGGGCGGCACAGTTTAGCAACAAAGAGTGGACACAACTCCTGCTACCCGTTTACACCACCTATTATCAAGATGACGACGGCCGTACCCACCCCCTCATCATACACGGACAAAACGGCCGATTGCACGGCATGCGCCGCGCCTCCTCCAAAAAAGCAAAACGGTGGAGCATCACCATCGCCGCCATCGCCCTGCTCACCCTCTGCCTCAGCATGATCGTCGGCGCAATCAGCCTAGCCGCCGAAGAAGCGATACTCCCCTTCGCCGTCATCATCTTTTTTGGAGGGATGATTATAGCGATGGCAGCACTTATCCCCTTCATCATCGTCTGGTACGTCAACAGCAAAAGTGAAAAAGAGTAAGATCAAATCATATGAGCAGCCCGCGCGGCCGCCCAAAAAAGGAACATTATGCCAAAAATCATGCAGCTACCACTCGGCGCATTGCAAACCAACTGTTACATTCTCGCTTGCGAGGAGACGAATAAAGCAGCCATTATTGATCCTGGGTGGAACGGCCGTTTACTAGCCGACACCATCAAAGAGAACGGCTGGGAACTCCTCCACATTTTGCTCACCCACAGCCATTTTGACCACGTAGGCGGCTTAAAAGAGCTAAAAGAGTTGACCAACGCCCCCATCCATCTACACCCAGACGGCGAACTGATGTTGACACACTCCCACGAAGTCGCCAAAATGTACGATCTGCATTACCCCATCGCCCCCGCCGCCGACCATCCCTTGCAAGCAGGGCAAACAATTGCAGTCGGCAGCCTCAACTTAGACGTGCTGTACACTCCCGGCCACGCGCCCGGCCACGTCTGCTTCTATCTAAAGGAGCATGATGTCTTATTTGACGGTGACGTGCTTTTTCAAAACAGCATTGGCCGCACCGATCTACCCGGCAGCGATTACAACACCTTGATGGAAAGTATCGCCAACGAAATTCTTCCCCTGCCCGACAAGACACATATCCTTTCAGGGCATGGAGCAGCAACGATACTGGGAACAGAACGGCAAAACAACCCATTCCTACACTAATTTCCGATCCACAGATTACTAAAAAATATGCGAAAATCCGCGGATCATATTCTTTCCTTAAGAATAAGGTAACTACTCAGCCTATCAATCAGCAATTCCAATTATGGAAATTGCTTAATAAATAATCGAGTGATGCCTTAATTTTTAGGAACACGCAACCATTGTTTTAGAGATTTTTGGTCAGATCGAACCATTCCGCGCACCCGTTGTAGATCATACTGTGTTGAGAACGGTAAATAAGGGGGCGGCTATCGAACAAGACGGGCGAAGTTTCCGATCCGAAATCCATGCTGACCGTTAAACGGGGCTTCCTTAAAAGCTGACTGGGGCGGCGAATCTGAGATTGCCCTGTGGAATTTGGGAGATTAGGATTTTTGGGAAACGGCCGTTTGTACAATTGGTCGTATTTCAACGTAACGACCATCTGCAAATTTGTGCAAGATGCTGGATTTATAAAATTGCACGGTCAATTTTACAAAATCGACCTACGATAATTGGTATCTTCTCAGTATTCTGGGGAGACTTGACAAATTTTCCTAATAATACTCGTGTAAAATAAAGTGCTGATGAAATTTATCAACTCTTGTCCACGATTTATTGAGAAGATACGATAATTGCTAGAAAACTTCCGCCAGTGTGTACTAGTCAAATATAATTTACAAATAATGACGGACTATTGAAATAAGTTCTTTTAATTTATATGGCTTCTGTAAGAAGCCAAGAATAGAGCCTTTAGGGAATTTTTCATTAATCTCCTCATTTGTGTATCCAGACAAGAGTAATACACGAACATCATTGTCAATTTCATACAATCCCCGAAATGTTTCTACTCCATCTAACCCTGGCATAGACATATCCAGCAAAACAAGTTTGATTTTTCCTAAATGCTCACGATAAAGCGTGATCCCCTCCTGTCCAGACGCAGCAGTCAATAACGAAATAGCCGCATACCCTAACGTATCAATTATTGCTTCACGCATAAAAGCATCATCATCAATAACAAGAACCATTTTTACTCCGTGCTATATCTTTCATATTACTCGTTGACTTTTATATCTATTAAAAATGATGGGGAACAATATGCAGGCAATTGTCATCTAATTACATGAAATTGGCAAGGGTAATTGTCGAAGATTATGTCAAGTTAGTAGTTACTTTTCAACAAGCTGTTGCCAATGTATGGGAGATTTAACGGCCGTGCTGCTAAATAACATCGAAACCGCGCATAGATTGCCGCGAGATATTGCGGCATCCCCCATCCCTGCGATAATCAGATAAATAATAATTTCAGGGTTCGATAATTGGTATCTTCTCAGTATTCTGGGGAGACATGACAAATTTTCCTAATGATACTCGTGTAAAATAAAGTGCTGATGAAATTTGTCAACTCTTGTCCACGATTTATTGAGAAGATACGATAATTGCCCCAAACGCTCTGCACAAAACAAGACAGGGCTGAATAGTTACAAACCAACTTACAAAAGGAGAGTAAAAATGGCTTTCAACCTACGTAATCGCAATTTTATAACATTGCTTGATTTTACCCCGCAGGAGATTAAATTCCTGCTCAAACTGTCCGCCGATCTCAAAGCTGCCAAATATAGCGGCTATGAGGCGCAACGGCTCAAAGGTAAAAATGTCGCCCTTATTTTTGAAAAAGCATCCACCCGTACCCGTACCGCTTTTGAAGTGGCCGCCTACGATCAAGGAGCAAATGTCACCTATCTGGGGCCGAGCGGAACCCATATCGGCTACAAAGAGTCGATGAAAGATACCGCCCGCGTGCTAGGACGCAGCTATGACGGCATCGAATATCGCGGCTTTGGGCAGGATATTGTGGAAACGCTGGCCGAAAACGCGGGCGTACCCGTCTGGAACGGGCTGACAACTGAGTATCATCCCACTCAAATTTTGGCCGATGTGTTGACGATGATAGAACACAGCACGAAAGATTTGCGCGACATTGCCTTCACTTATTTGGGGGACGCACGCAACAATATGGGCAACTCGTTGATGATCGGCGGCTGCAAATTGGGGATGGATGTGCGCCTATGCGCTCCTGAACATCTATGGCCGAAAGAGGAACTCATCGCCCAATGCCGCGAAATTGCGGCCGAAACGGGTGCACGGCTGACATTGACGGCCGATATCGCCAAAGGAATCAAGGATTCCGATTTCCTTTATACTGATGTGTGGGTATCTATGGGCGAGCCAGCCGAAGTGTGGGCAGAGCGAGTCGAACTGCTAAAACCATATCAAATCAATACTGAAATGATGGCGGCCACAGGGAACCCCGACACAAAATTCATGCACTGTCTGCCCGCTTTCCATAATACGGATACTAAAGTTGGTAAAGATATGGAAAAGCAGTTCGGTATGTCCAACGGGCTGGAAGTGACGGAAGAGGTTTTTGAATCGGCCGTTTCCATCGTGTTCGACGAAGCCGAAAACCGTCTGCACACGATTAAGGCGGTCATGGTTGCGACATTGGGAGCGTAAAAAAGTTTGCAGGTGTGCAAGTAGAAAGTCTGCAAGTAGCGGGTGTGCAAGTCGTAAACTACACACCTGCACGGAGTTAAAGTATGCGTGAATTTGGAGTGCATTCAGAGGTGGGGAAGTTACGGAAGGTGATTGTCCATCGGCCGGGATTAGAGATGCGGCGATTAACACCAGAAAATTGCAAAGACTTCTTGTTTGATGATGTCATTTGGACGCGGAAAGCGCGGCAAGATCATAATGTTTTTGTTGATTTGATGAAGGAAGAGTACGGCATACAGGTGATGCGTGTCCATGAATTATTGTCCGATGTGGTGAAGGAGGAAGACGGCCGTTCCTATATCCTTGATCGCAAATTGACCCCCAACGAAGTCGGGGTCGGCGGCGCACAAGAGCTGCGGGCATGGATGGACGAGATGGACGCGGATAAATTAGCCGCACATCTCATCGGCGGCATCACCATGAGCGAACTTCCCCCCGATATTTGGCCTGTTGCCCAGAAAGCGTATGGCGTACATGAGTTCGTCCTGCCCCCGCTGCCAAACCAACTGTTCACCCGCGACAGCTCATGCTGGATATACGACGGCGTGACCGTCAATCCGATGTATTGGCCGCCGCGCCGCAAAGAAGCGTTGCATATGCACGCCATCTACAAATACCACCCAGAGTTTCAAGGGGGGGATTTCAATATCTGGTGGGGCGATCCTGATATAGATTATGGTAATGCGATGTTGGAAGGCGGGGATGTGATGCCCGTCGGCAACGGTGTCGTTCTCATCGGCATGGGAGAGCGCACGACTTATCAAGCGGTCAGTCTAGTCGCCGAACAACTGTTCAAGCATGAAGCCGCCACCCACGTCCTCGCCGCCAAAATGCCGCGTGACCGCGCCTCCATGCACCTCGATACCATCTTTACCTTTTGCGACCGTGATTTGGTGACCGTTTATGAGCAGGTCGTCAACCGTATTCAACCAATCAGCTATCGGCCAGGAGAAAATGGCACGATTAATGTAACGGTGGAAAATCGGGGATGGTTGGATGTGGTGGAAGAGGCGATGGGATTGAAAGAATTGCGTGTCATCCCCACTGGCGGTGATAATTTCCAACAAGCACGAGAGCAGTGGGATGACGGCAATAATGTCGTCGCCCTGGAGCCGGGCGTAATTGTGGCGTATGATCGCAATGAATGGACAAATGCCAAATTACGCAAAGCTGGCGTAACCGTGCGGACAATTCCTGGCTCTGAATTAGGACGTGGACGAGGTGGAGGGCATTGTATGACCTGCCCTGTTTTGCGCGATCCGATATAGGAACTGCAAGGCTGCATGTGTACACGCAGCGGCAGATCGTTAAGTCGCCCTGCAATTAACATAATATGCGAGTTGAGGGGAATTTATGCGTTACGATTGCCGTGATCATTGTCGTGATCGTATTTCGTGATCGTGATCAATTCTTTCGATTTTCGATCACGAAAACGATCACAAATTAAGACGAAGTTACAATCGCCCTAGCACGGCCGTTATAAAATTGGTAAAAAATAGATATACTGGTAATATATCAGAATCAAATAGGAAGAACCCTATGCAAAAACAATCATTAAGCCAAAAGGCTTATATTTCGATAAAACAAAAAATTATTTCACTGGCTTTGCCGCCAGGAGAAGTTATTGATGAAGCTGCACTAAGGGAAGAGCTAGGGTTAGGGCGCACTCCCATCCGCGAGGCGTTGCAACGATTAGCACAAGAACAATTGGTTTTAATCGCCCCTCGTCGCGGCATGTTTGTAACCGAGATTGGCATCACCGATTTGCAACAACTTTTTGAAGCACGTTTAGAATTAGAATCATTTGTCACTCGTCTGGCGGTGAAGCGGGGAACGGCCGTGCATTGGCAGACGATGGAAGATGCGTTAACACGCTTTACCATAGATAAACATTTAGACAACGAATCCTTGATCGAAATTGATGAGATTTGCCATCACCTTATTTATGATGCGGCACAGAACAAATTCCTCAAAGAGACACTGGTCACGATGTACGCGTTAAGTCTGCGTCTTTGGTATTTTTCTTTGCCCAAAATTGGCAATATGCACAGTGCGATTTTAGAGCATCAACATATGCTCAAAGCGTTAAAGGATGGGGATGCTGATATGGCCTCTTTATTGATGAGAAGGCATATTCAAGCGTTTCAACAAAAAATGCAGGAGACTATGGTTGGCACGTAGAGGCACTGGGTAATAGGGATTCGTTTGATTCTGGACTTTTAATTTATCACTCCCGTTTAACGGGGGTCCATCAGTAATGGAGCAGAAAATGCAAGAGAAACGAAAAAGGCGGCGGAGACGGCGGAGCGAACAGGAAGAGACAACGGCCGTACCCCCCATCACTCAGCCGATCAACGTCCTCCCCCTCTACGAGTTAGCAACTGACGAACAACTAGACATCCTTCACGATGCGTCCATGCAGATTTTGTCGGAAGTCGGCATCGCTTTTTTGGACGACGAATCACAAGATATTCTGCGTCAGCATGGCGTAGAGGTACGCGATGACATCGCTTATTTTTCTCCCCATATAATAGAAGAGTACATCGCTAAAGCCCCCGCTCAATTCACCCAATTGGCACGCAATCCAGAGCGTAATGTCATCATTGGCGGCAAAAATATCTGTTTCGCGCCCGTTTATGGGCCGCCTTATGTGTATGATGAGGATTACGGCCGTCGAGAAGCAACATTAGAAGATTTCAAAAACTTCGTCAAATTGGCCTATCTCACCCCATATATGCACCATTCAGGCGGCACGATTGTTGAACCGACCGACACGGCCGTTGACACCCGTCATCTTGATATGGTTTTTGCCCATATCAAATACAGCGATAAACCGTTCATGGGCGGCGTGATGGACGGTACACACGCCGCCGACACTGTGGCGATGGCCGAAATCCTCTTCGGCGCGGACGCAATTCGTCAAAACCCAGCCGTCATCTCCCTCATCAACATCAACAGCCCGCGACTACTTGACGACCGCATGTTAGACGCGCTCAAAGTGTACGCACGGGCGCGGCAAGCGGTCATTATCACCCCATTCGTCCTCTCTGGAGCGATGGCTCCCGTCTCTGTCGCTGGCACAGTCGCGCAGATGAATGCTGAAGTGTTGGCAGGTATCGCCTTTGCCCAGATGGTCAATCCAGGAACACCGGTCGTCTACGGCTCATTCCAATCTACAACCAATTTACGGAGCGGCGCACCCGTCTTCGGCTCACCAGAAAGCCAGCAAGCCCTTTACCTGACAGCGCAGCTCGCACGGCGGTATACCCTGCCCGTTCGCAGCGGCGGCATGTTCACCGCCTCTAAAATTTCCGACGCGCAAGGCGGCTACGAGTCGGTGATGTCCATGTTACCAGCAGTGATGGGCGGCATTAATTTTATCTTGCACGCCGCCGGCTGGTTGGAAGGCGGTCTTTCTGCTGGCTATGAGAAATTTGTACTGGATTGCGAACTGCTGGGCATGTATCACAAATATATGCAGGGAGTCGATTTCTCCGACGAAGGGTTGGCGATGGACTCTATCCGCACCGTTAAGCCGGGCGGTCATCATTTGGGAACTGCCCACACAATGCGCCATTTCCGCACCGCCTTCTTTGATGGCGATCTTTTCGATTCTAATTCAGCCGAGCAGTGGCAGGCGGAAGGGGCGCAAACGGCCTCCCAACGGGCTAATAAAAAGGTCAAACGGTTATTGAAAGAGTATAAACGGCCGTTTCTCGACCCCGCAAAAGAGGAAGCGTTGCTTGAATTCATCACCCGCCGCAAAAATGAGATTGGAACAAAACGATAACGAGTTGAAGCAGTCATGTATAATATGGTAATGAGTACAATACCTTCGCCAAAAATTAATTTTGGCAGAAATCCAGATTGACCTAAAGTGATAAACCAATTGTAACTACTCAGGTGACAATCACTTTTCCCAGAGGCGCTGGTCACAACTTATTGCGTTTTAAGTGACTGTCACCTCTGGGGCTGAGTAGTTACAACCAATTTTAGAGAATTGGCGAAGGTATTAAATTAGCATTGGCATTATTCATCAGGAGATAAATATGGAAGCACTTCACGTTCAACAAACTATCGTAGAAAACGGCAGGATTTTAATAGAAGATGTTCCTTACCAGAACGGCCAAGTCGTGGAGATTATTGTGCTGTCCCAGTCTGCGGCAACTGAACAACGCCCCTACTTAACTGTGGGGCAGATGCGAAAATCTGGCTTAATAGGCTTGTGGGAAGATCGTGACGACATTCAGGAC
>WFSA01000028.1 GCA_015486215.1 Anaerolineae bacterium
GGAGTCAACCGCCACACATCCCCTTCGCCCTCGACCATACCCAGCCAGCGCATCGGCTCTTGCACTAAATAGCGTAACAAGCGCCCTTCGACCGCCTCCCACTCCTCAAATCCATTCAAATACACATTCCGCTCGCTGTCACGGATATACCATGTATCATATTTGCCGTCTGGACGTTGAAAATCGGGATTTTCTTGCTGAATAACGACCGTCACCGCCGCCAAACTAAACCACTCCTCATCACGCGGCAGCGCATCAAGGAGAGCTGTCCGCGCAAGAATGGGATCATTCTGCCACCCATCTCCTTCACAAATCAAGCCCGGCGTGCGGCATAACTCATTCCAATTGCTATTGCTCCATCCCTCCATCAACAGCCGCAGCTGCCCCTCACGCTCATCCCGCAGCCACGAAATGGCTGCACGTGTCGGCTTCATCCCCCCGTGTCCATCCGCCTTGATCAGCCCGCTCTCTTTTGCCAGCGTCAACAACAGAGCGCGGCGCGTCGGGTCATCATTGAGTAGCCGCTCCCCCCATCGCTGCTCCCCATGCAGCCCCGTCACCTGCGCTTGCGAAATAATCGCCGTCACGTCGTCCACACAGGTGGTCACGGCCGTTTCATACCGTTCAGGCGGTTCTATCGGTGGATTTGCGGGCAGGGTGTTTGAAGAAGTTGGCTCTGTCGAAGAAGGAGGGGGGATGGGGGTATATGCGGTTTGGCTCTCCTGTATCATTTGTTTTTTGACGAACGGCACAGCCAGACTTTCTGTTAATTCTGTTGGTAAATAGTAGAACTCTGTCAACCCGTCATCCGTCTCGTCGAACGCACGATAGAGGAAGCCGCGATACCATAATGCTTCGGTCACGCTGATCGGGTCAAACCACGGCTCTTCCCGCTCCAGCCGTCCCGGCCCCATCAGCCGCAGCTCGCCATAAGTGCGGCTAAAAATAGAGACGGGCAAACGGCCGTCATGCTCCATTAACAGCCGCACCGCCTCCGCCTCCTCTGGCGGCATATATATCATCTCCTGCTCAAGATCGATCTTGGCAAAACGGCGCGTCAGTGCGTCAGCACACGCCTGCTTATCTGCCCCCGTCAAATCCATCTCCCACCATTCGCCTAAAACACGCAGAACGGTCAACTCATGATCAAGCAAAGATTGTCGTAACGAACGCATGAACTCCTCTTTTTAACAGATAACCTGCAACGCCGCTGGCAGCACATCCAATGTAACACGGCGGATATTGTCAGTCGGAGCGGCAAACACTTCGCCGTCAATATGGATGGGAAGCGGGCGATCAGATTGCAAAATGATCTTCTTGTTTTTACGCATAGTCACCTGCGGAGCGGTGACATGATTCCCCTTGACCGCTTTGATGAGTAAGCTGATCAATACCGCTCGGTTGCTGGGCACGACGGTGCAGCTATCGAGACGGCCGTCATCCTGTTTGGCATCCGGAGTGAGAAAGAAGCCGCCGCCGCCGCGCGGCCCCACGCCAATTGCCATCAGCGCGAGCGGATGCTGGGCGATCTCATCATCAAATTGGGCGATGATATTGGGGCGATCGCGGTAGGTGAGCAGACTGTGAACGGCCGACCAAAAGTAAAGTCTAAAGCCGCGTATATTGACCATTTGCTCCTTTTTGATGACGACGACGGCATCTAGTCCCGCCCCAAAATTGTTATCGAAGTAGGCTGAACGGCCGTTTTCATCTTCAATCCGTGCCACATCGACCGTATGCGGCGACCCTGTGAACAACTGCTCCATAGCGGCGGTCACATTGAGCGGAATATCGAGCGGAAAGGCAAAATCATTTCCCGATCCGATGGGGATCACGCCCAGCATCGCCCCCGCTTCATCATCCCGCATAATGCCGTTGAGGACTTCATGCACGGTGCCGTCTCCGCCGGCAGCGACGACTAAATCGTATCCTGCCAGCACCGCTTCGCGTGCCAGTTCGGTCGCGTGGCCGCGCCGCTCTGTCAGCACCACATCCGCTTCGCTATGAGCGATGGCCAGGCGTTCAATCTTCTCTTTTTCATTCATAGCCCGCCCTTGATCGGATGCTGGGTTCAAAATAATTTTAACGCGCATAATAATCCTTGAGGCGGACGAGCCGCAATACTCATTATTTATTTGTGTAATTGGTTGATGTATTGGATTGTAGGTCAATTTTGTAAAATTGACCGCGCAATGTTACAAAACTAGTATAACTTGGCCTAAGTTCTTAGATGATATACGCCGCCTGTATCGGGAATCGGAATTCCCGATACCTATCTGATGGGAGTTGCGGGAATTCTGATTCCCGCAACAAATAAGATACAAAGACTTCCGCCAGCGTGTACTAGTATCTTCTCAATAAATCGTGGACAAGAGTTGACAAATTTCATCAGCACTTTATTTTACACGAGTATCATTAGGAAAATTTGTCAAGTCTCTCCAGAATACTGAGAAGATACCAAAATTATGTCACAAATTGGCATAATACCTAAAAAAGCCTTGCAATAACGGGTTGCAGGGCTTTTTTAGGTATTATGTTGTACTTAATTTTGCCAACCAGGCTTAATCGCCAGCCCGCTGCCAGATAATCTCTGCCATTTTAGCAACGGCCGTCGGCAGGGGAGATATAGCCGTTGTCAATGCTAGGGGAACACCCCGCGCCAAGGCTCGTGCTTGATTCTTATCATGGGCGATGTCGAAACTGACACGCACACCCAGTCCGCGTTCTACTGTCGCTGTCGGCATCAGCACTTCTGGAGTGGAGTGGTTGAGGATATACGATTTATGTTTGGGCGGGGTGGAGCTATTGTCTAGAAGGGCATCAAGGTAAACGGCCGTTTTCACAGATAATGGGTCGGGTGTGACCACATGCAGGGCAACGTCAGCCATACTTAATCCCGCGATAAGCGCGGGATTGTACATATTTGGCAAATCAATCACCACAAAAATTTGCTCTTTTTGCAACAAGGACAAAATAAGTTTAACCATCTTGGCCGATGGGGCGGTTGGCAATTGGGGTGTTAATGGTGCGGCTAGTAACTGTAATCCTGACGAGTGGGGGGTGAGTATCTGTTGTAAGTCGTTCCATGTCATCTTTTGATGCGAATGGAGGTTCCCCCAATTAGACTCTGGCTTTAGCCGTAAATGCCGCGCGGCTTGTCCGCTTGATGGTGACATATCAATAAGGCATACGTCATGATCTGTCGAGCGGTGCAGAGCGGCGGCCAAGTTGGTGGCGATAGTTGTTTGTCCCATGCCGCCGCGTAATCCATAAACGGCCGTGATACTGTTTCTTTTCGATGTAACTGGCGCTGATTCGGCTAACACAGCGTCCACTTTTTCGACCAATTCGCGTGAAGAGATCGGTTTGTTCAAATATGCAGTGGCTCCGATGCTCAATGCAGTTTTACGATCAACTTCTTGTGATCGGGCAGTTAAAATGATGATGGGGAGATTTTCGGCTCCCTCTGTCGTGCGTAATTGACGGATAACATCATGCCCAGTCATATCAGGCATCATCACATCCAGTATGAGCAAATCAGGAGGTTGCCTTTTGATTTGTTGCAATCCATCTGCTGGATTATTGATGGTAACAACCGTATGCCCCCCGCGTTCCAGCATCATGCTGACCATATGCAGGAGGCCAGCATCATCGTCAATTACATAGATTTTTGCCATTTTAAGTTACCTGTTTCTATGGGTGATAATAGTTAAGGGAACACCCGCTTTTGAGAGGCTCATTAAGTCGCCCAATACGACACAAATCGTACAGATGCTTTGCCAAATTCCGAATTAAGTCTGAAGTGTAACTACTAAGGGAAGGTTCGTTTTTAACTTTGGACTTTCAGGTGACAGGCACTTGGCAAGTGCCTGTCACCTTGGCCACAGTTATTTACGAGTTTTCCCTTAGGAATGAGGATTAAATAAAATCAGAAACTTCCATCTGTCATCCCCCCATCTTCATAAGAGCAGGCTCTGCGAAGGCGGGAATGACAACTTTGGTAGTTAAATAAATCCTCGTTCCTAAGATTAAATTAATTTCCAGAGAGTGTTGATAGTTACTGTATAGTATAGACATGAATCAAATAAATTTCCATTCTTAAATAGAAAGAGACGTATCTCCTCAGTATTCTGGGGAGACTTGACAAATTTTCCTAACGGTACTCGTGTAAAATAAAGTGCTGATGAAATTTGTCAAGTCTTGTCCCGATTTGTTGAGAAGATACAAAGAGACAAACATACTCCATGTAGCTCCCCATCATATAAAGTTTGCAACAATAATGCAACCGCATATCCCTGTTTTAACGTCTTGATAACGGGCGTGTCGGCTCAGGTGGGAGCGGTTGCGTTCCTCGTGGTACTACTTCTTCATACTCTGGGGCTGGGTGGTCAATCAGGTACTCTAATTGCCCTAACGAAGCCGCATCATATTCCAGATAGCTGCATATATCGCAACGGAAAGCACGCATATTAGACATGGCTATTATTTGCTCATTTACTATTTTTAAATAAGGTGCTGTCGTTGGTTTGTAATACCCAATACGGCATCGTTCACATCGTTTAGTTGTTGTCATCAGGTTTGTTTTTTGTCCATCCGGCAACTCTTTTTTTGCCGGCAGCTTTTTGTTGTATGATTTTAACACCAGCACTGACCCCAAGACGTGTGGCGCCTGCGTTGATCATTTTTTTTGCATCGGTGTAGGTGCGTATGCCGCCAGCCGCTTTTATGCCCATATCAGTACCAGCTATATGACGCATCATGCGGATATCGCGTGTGGTTGCCCCTGTTTTTGCAAAGCCAGTCGAGGTTTTGAGGTAATCAGCACCAGCCGCTTTGACTAAAATACACGCTGTCTTTTTCTCGTCGGGGTCAAGAAGTGCGGTTTCGATGATCACTTTGACGATGGTATTTTGGGCATGGGCGGCTTGGACAACGGCCGTTATATCTGATGAAACGGCATGGTACGCTTTCGCTTTCAGCATCCCAATCGGGAGTACCATATCGATTTCAGTCGCCCCATTTTGGATCGCTTGCTCGGTTTCAAACACCTTGACGGCCGTCGTCGTCGCTCCCAATGGAAAACCGATGACCGTGCAAACGGCCGTTTCTGACCCTTTTAACATTTCAGCCGCAATTGGCACGTAAATGGGATTGATGCAGACAGAAGCGAAATTATATTCCAACGCTTCCGCGCATAACATAACAATTTGCTCAGGTGTTGCCTCTGGTTTTAATAAAGTATGGTCAATCACACGGGCGATATTATTTAGTAACTCTTCGTTTTTGCTCATAATAAAGTATCCTATACATTCAAATGAAGGCAGTTCTCACAGCAATCACTCTTTTACATGATCAATAATTTCCCAATCAGAAGGCGGCCAATAAACAAGTAGCGACCGTCCAATAATGTTTTCTTTGGGCAGATATGACCATGAACGCGAATCACTGGAATTATTACGATTATCCCCCATCACAAAATATGACCCTTCTGGCACATCCCATGACGCATTATTATGCGGCGGAGCTTGGATATATGACTCATCCAGTAACTCCCCATTAACAATCACCTCTTGATTGCCAATAACAATATGATCTCCCGGCACACCAATAACCCGTTTGATGAGATTTAGCTCATTATTCGGATGGTTAAATACGATAATATCCCCGTAGCTGGGATCGTCCAAAAAGTAGCTGATATTGTTGATGAGCAGATACTGTTTATCTTTTAATGTGGGGTTCATGCTGCTGCCATCAATGCGATAACGGCCGACTAAACCGTTGACTAACCAAAAAATGAAGAAGGTTAATAATAATGTCTCTATGATCTCGCGGATCAAAATGCTGGTAGGTTGGTAGAACTCAGTAACAGAATCGGGGGAAACGGCCGTTTCTGCATCATAAATATCGGTTATCGTATCGGGTTGAACAACTGCCATGAATAATTCACTCTCTCTCTTAGGGACGAGGATTTGTTTAACTACCAAAGTTGTCATTCCCGCCCCCACCTTCGTGAGGGTAAACTCTTTTAGGCGGGAATCCATGATTTTCCAGACTGTGGATTCCTGCCTTCGCAGAGCCTGTCCTCATGAAGATGGAGGAATGACAGATGGAAGTTTCTGGTTTTATTTAATTCTCATTCCTTAAGTTTACGGTAATGCCTCTCTTATATAGATAGTGGGGTGCATTCCCAAAGTATGATATGTCAATAAATGGACTAAATACACTTTATTTAAGAACAAACACGACGATTTTTTCCTGATATGGCTTAAATTTAACCACGAAGACACAAAGATCACGAAGAAAAACAAGAAAATAGCAATCTTCGTGTCCTTTGCGTCTTCGTGGTAACTTTTATTATCAATATGTCACACTATGGGAATGCACCCCTTTTGAACATGCGGATATGTTTGAATTGTCAAAATTAGAAAATGGATTGAAGAATGGACAGTTGCGTAAATATCCTGATGTCAGTGATACGCTCTTTACAATGGTAAAAAACGGTCTGTTAAAGTCATCCCGCACACCCCAACATATTAAGAATTATTGCAAACCAAGATTTTCTACATAACCCAGCTACCTCTCCCTCTTAAACCATCGTTCTGTTAATTCGGCTAAACGGCCGTGTCGCTGACGAATAACGACGCAATTGGGCAATGTGTCCAAAAATTTTTGCCCATATCGCTTGCTGATGACGCGCTTGTCCAGCACGACGACGATCCCTTCGTCTGTGCTACGGCGGATGAGGCGGCCAAACCCTTGTCGGAAGCGGAGCGCGGCTTCGGGAACGGAGTACTCGAAGAAGGGGCTGTCGAAAGTCTCTGAGCGGGCGGCGACGATGGGATCTGTCGGCACGTCGAAGTAGAGGCGGGCGATGAGAACTGCTTGCAACGCCTCTCCGGGAATGTCCACCCCTTCCCAAAAGGAGCGCGTCCCCATCAATACCGAGCGGCTGCCCAGCCGTTTGAACTGGGTTAGCAATTGTTGGCGCGATGAGCCGCTTTCTTGTGCCAAAACGGTGATCCCTTCCGCTTTTAATTGGGGGGTGACGGCCGTTTTTGCCAATTTGATCTGTGCGTAAGAGGTAAATAACACCAGCACCTTGCCGCCCATTGTCCGCGCCACTTCGACGATAGCTTCGTGCAGGTAGCGCGTGTAGCCCGGCTGATTCGGTTCGGGCATATCGGTGACTAGATAGAGCAGTGCATTTTTTTCGTACTCAAATGGGGAGCCGACCGCCAGCGTGGAAGTGTGATCGCCATTGATGCGGTCGCGTATATAATCGAAATTGGAGTGGGTGCTGGTTGGGCTGGCTGTCCGCAAGGTGGCCGATGTCAGCACCACCGTCTCATTGGCGTGAAAAATATGCTCTTCCACTAAGGGGCCGATATGGAGCGGCGCGGAGTGGAGCGACACCGTATCACGGTACACCTCTGCCCAGAGAATATCATCCTCCGATGGGTTGGCGATGATGCGGTTGACCTGTGTTACCCACTCATCCCAATCGCGGACATTATCTTTGAGCGACTGGAGCAGTTCATCCCCGCTGGTGATGTTGGGATGGTCTTCGAGAGCTTTGCTGAATGTTTTGAGCAAGGAGCCGTAGCCGTCGTTGATTTTATGGAGCGGTGCGTGCAGGTTTTCCCATGCGAGGGTGATGTCGTTGTAATCGGAGCGGGAGCGTACCTCAGATGTTAAGCGTGTTTGTTGGGCAAATTTGGAGCGATTGTCGGCAAATTCCTGCAAGAAGAAGGAGAGGGCGGTAAAAAAATCATCCGCTTCTAATGACACATGCTGGGCGGTTTGCCGCAAGCGGTTGATGATGCTGGTGGCCGCGTTGGCGATGTCGCCCGGCACATTGTCGGCTAATGCTCTGTCTATTGCGCCGAGAAGTCCTGTTTTTTCACGGCTGACTTCATCTAGCATTTTATCTAATCCGCGCTTGTCGCCATCGAAGCGTAGCCCGTTGGTGACCGCGCTTTCCAGATGGTGCGCCTCATCAATGATGAGATCACGGAATTCGGGCAGGACGTGCATATTATTGGCCGCGTTTGCCATCAGCAGCGCGTGGTTGACGATGAGAATATGCGCTTTTTCGGCTCTTTGTTTGGCGATATGGAGCGGGCACCGCTCTTGGGCGCAAATGTCGCTGGTGCATGAGGCGGCGCGGGCGTTTAATTTTGTGTTCCACGCGCTCCGCTCGCCGGGTGTGCGTAAGGGGATTTCGGCGATGTCACCGCTGTCTGATGCGGGCAGCCAGAGGAGGATGCGGGCGTAGAGGCTCATTTCATCGGCGTTGTTTGGCCCTTCGTGCCGCATTTTGGCAAGGCGGCGGGTGCAAATGTAGTTGCTGCGCCCTTTGCGAACGGCCGCTTGTAACTCAAATGGCAGGGCGCGGCGCAATTCGGGGATGTCTTTGTGGATGATCTGGTCTTGCAGGTTGATGGTGTTGGTGGAGACGACGACACGACGGCCGTTTTGAGCCGCCCAAAAGGCGGCGGGCAGCAAATAGGCGACACTTTTGCCCGTTCCCGTCCCCGCCTCGATTAAAATTTGGTCCCCTTTGTTGAATGCGTCGATCACGGCACCCATCATTTCCGCTTGTTGTGGACGGTATTCGAAGCCGTCGAACTGTTGGGCAAAGTTACCGTTTGGTTTGATGAGGCTGCCGATTATTTTGTGGTCTAATGGGGTGATTTTTTCAGTGGGGTTAAGGTTTTCCCCTGTGATTTTTTCTGGTTTGAACAGTTTTTTGCGACGGGGTGACGGCCGTTTTCCGGTTACAAATGCTGTCTTCGATTGCTCTTCCAAAACTTCCTCAAAAAACAGCGTTTCCGGCCACGCCAATCCCTGTCCCCCTTGAACGATCTCCTCTAATTGCCATTTTTCCAGCGTTAGGGCGCGTTCCCATAGGGCGAGAAAGAGTTCGGCCGTTTGTTGGGCATCATCGAGGGCGCGATGGGTTTGAGGGTTGTCGCCATCGGGTAAGTTGAGGAAGGAGGCGAGCGATTCCAGACTGAATCGCCCTGCTTCGGGGTATAAAATGGCGGCGAGGGTGACGGTATCCAGCTTGTGATGACCGACGGCGAGCCGTTCGGCGTTGAGGAATTTAAGATCGAAATTGACGTTGTGACCGATGATGATATGGCTGCTGAGCAGATCGCGTATGTGGCGGCGGACGCTGCTGATGGTGGGCGCATCTTTCACCATTTTGTCGCTGATGCCTGTCAATTGGGTGATTTCGGCGGGGATTTTTTGTTGCGGGTTGATCAGGGTGCTGTATTCTTTGAGGATATCATGGCCGCGTAAAATGACGATGCCGATTTCGGTGATGGCATTGCTGTATGGGTCGAATCCTGTTGTTTCGACATCGACAATGGCGTATGTTTTGGGCATAGGGAATGTTAGTTGTTGATGGGCAGCGTGAAGTTGAAGCGGCTGCCGATGCCGTCGTCCCCATCTTCGATCCAGATACGGCCGTTATGTGCTTCAATGGCTAATTGACAAAAGGCGAGTCCTAATCCGTATCCGTAATGGCTGTATTTACCGTCAACGTCAACTTGGGCGTACCGATCAAATATATGTTTGCGGGCAGAGTTGGGGATGCCGGGTCCTGTGTCGATGATGGAGATGAGGATGTGGGGGATGGCGGCGGCCGTTTGGCTGATTGCTTCAATGCGTAACGATCCCCCTTCGGGCATAAATTTGATCGCATTATCTACCAAATTGGCGATGGCACGGATAATCTTTGCCTCATCAGCGTAGATAATCGGCACATTATCGGCTAGTTCGAGGGTGACATCAATCTCTCTTTTTTCTAGTGATAGTCTCATCTGGGCGATAATATCTTGGATGACAAGATGGATATTTAGGGCGTCCTGTTTAAGTTCAAAATCGCCGCTTTCCATCCGTGATGTATCTAATAATGAGTCGATCAATCGCTGCATACGGGCGGATGCGGTTGAGGCGATATTAAGTAATCCTTGATTTTCCAGTAATACTTCGGCGGGGAGCATCATCTCTAACATTTGGGTAGCCCCATGTATCAGATTGAGCGGATTGCGTAAATCATGGATGATATGGTCGCTCATTTCCATGCGTGCGTGCGCCGTTTTGATTAACTCCTCTTTTTGGGCGATCAAATCGTCAATCTGCTTTTGTTGGTGGTTGATTTTGCGTGTGCTTCGCTGCCGATCTTTGTCTGCTTCGCGTAGATGTGCGCTGAGAGAGGCGAGGATGTATTGATTAACGTCGGGATGTTCTTCGAGGAAATGTAAGAAGTTGTCTCGCTTGATCTGCATCATGCGTACATTTTCGATGGCGATGACGGTGGCTGAGTGGTTGGTTCCTTCTAGGATGGACATTTCGCCCAGAACGGAGCCTAATCCTTGATAGCCTAGAATGGTGGGGGTCTCATAAGTGCCTTTGATGATGGCGACTTTGCCGAGCCGAATGATGTATAGGGCTTCACCATTATCTCCTTCTTGGACAATGACATCGCCAGCGGCGTATTGGTTTTCGTATGTTAGGGTGAAGAGGGCATTGCGTTGAACGGCCGTTAATTGTTGAATAAATTGGGTTATAGATGGGTTATCGATCAAGCGCGTATCCATGATTGGTGGATATTTAATGCGGGCAAGTTCTGTATCTGTTAGTTGGTATTTAGCCATTCTGTTTTTCTACACCTCTTATTATCTGTATGATTTGGGTGTGTTTCAAATGAGTTGAACCAAAGTGATTGTCACGGGGCAAACGGACTTAATTTACCCGAAACTATATGCCCCGTGACTGCCACTTCTACTGAAATGAAACACACCCGTATGATTTGCCTGATAAGCCGAGAATATAATGGGGGTCAAATCTTTTTTTAGCATTATACATGATTTGCCGTTATCCTTGTATCTTATGAATATATTTCACTGGACTTTCGACAAATTATATCCTGTTATTCGTTTTACTTATGAGAAAATAGGCGGACATCGTTGGTTTGATCCTATCACCGATCAGTTGTGGCTGGGCGGGGCGTTGACGTATCGGCGTGATTATCAGTTTTTGCTGGATAATGGAATAACGGCCGTTGTTAACATTCGTGCTGAACGGGAAGATGATCTCGCTTTTTATGCGAAGCATGCTATCAGTTCTATTCATCTAAAAGTGCTGGACATCACTGTGCCGCCCGTAAATATCTTAACGGAAGGGGTGGAATGGATGCGGGAGCAGGTGGAAGACGGCCGTGTTATTCTTGTTCATTGTGCCAAAGGGCGCGGTCGGTCGGCGACGTTATTAGCTGCGTATCTTATGAAATATGAAGGGATGAGTTCGCAAGAGGCGCATACATTGATGAAAGAAAAACGGCAATTGACCAAACTTCAAGGCCGTCATCATACGCGGTTGAACGAATGGATAAAGGTAATCAATCATACACTCTAAAAGATATGATTTGGGTGTGTTTCAAATGAGTTGAACCAAAGTGATTGTCACGGGGCAAACGGACTTAATTTACCCGAAACTATGCGCCCCGTGACTATCACTTCTACTGAAATGAAACACACCCATATGATTTGGCTCTGTTGCAAATAAATAATTGACAATTATTTTACCGCCCCAAAAGCGGCGAAGACACTGTTTTTATGCAGAATATCTACCGCTGAAAATCCTGCTCGGCGTAAAGCGTCTACTTGAAAGGTGAGGGGGCGGGGGCTGTCTTCTTGCTCGATATAGGTGTAAACGAGATCGCGGTACGCTTCATCTTTGAAATCAATGAGATATTGGCCGTATCGTTTCCACATCACTGCTTGAACGGCTGGTATTTCATGCGCGATTAAATCGAATATCCATAATGAGCCGCCAGGCCGCAGGGCGCGGTGCAGTTTGCGGAAGAGCGTGTGCCACTCTTCTTCTTCGCGTAAATGGTGTAAAACGGCCGATGCTAAAATAATATCAACTTGCTGCTCCCCCAAATCAATCGTGCGAATATCCCCTTGTATGGGGGTGATGCTTTTGTTGGGCGAAACGGCCGTTATCCGTTCTATTGCTCGATCCAACATCGGGCGGCTTAAATCTACCAAAGTGACATCTAAAGCAGGCAATTCTTGTAATAGCCGCAAACTGTAATTGCCTGCCCCGCAGCCAATATCCAGCAAGGTGGTCGCTTGTGGTGTGGTTGCCGCTGCTGCTTGGGCGATTAGCTCTAAGGCGAGCGGGGCATCAATGGTGGTTGTCTGCCCTGTTTGTATGTTGGAAAACCGATCTACTTCATTGTCAAAGCGTTCTTGTATTTCTTTTACTGTTGATTTCATGTGTGCGTCCTTAAGTTTCGGGTTGTGTTAATGGCAGTACAATATGGAAGGAACTGCCGTGCAATTTTTCTTCATCATACCCATCACTTTCGGCCCATATACGGCCGTTGTGTGCCTCAATAATCCCGCGAGCAATTGATAATCCTAGTCCCGGGCCGCCTCCTTTGAATTTTGTTTTACCACTGGAATGAGAGTTTGCAGTATTTGTCGGATACATCTTGCTAAAAATAAGGTTCAGATTGTTAGGGGCAATGCCGATACCTGAATCATAAATCGTGATTTCGATTCCTTTTTTGGGATAGTCAGGAGCGGGCGGGCTTGTCCATAAGTGACAATCGATGCGGATTTTTCCCCTGTCTGGTGTATATTTGATTGCATTTATAAGCAAATTGTTGAACACCGTTTCCAGCATATCTATATCCCCTTCAATTGGGGGAAGCATGATTAAATTATTAGCTAATTCAACTATTAAATTACGCTCTTCCAAAGTGGGCGTTAATGCTCGTATAAGTTTGTTAAATAATGTTTGTATGATGAATGGTTCTGGAGAAATTGCCAATTCGTTACTATCAATTTTTACCATCAATAACATACGGTTGATAACCTCGTGCATACGATTAGCACCATTAAGAATACGTTCAACTAGATGGCTTTGTCTTGTACTTTCAGCGATAGAGGAGTCTATTTGTAATAATTCTCCATATCCCATTAATAAGGTTATCGGGGTTTGTAGTTCATGGGCGGTGATGGCAATAAAGTCAGTTTTTGCACGGTTGAGTTGTTGTAATTCGTCATTTGCTATGTGTAGATTTTTAGTACGAATATGCACTTCATTTTCCAAATGTTCGTTCATTGATGAAATTTGGGCATATAGTTGTGCATTTTCTAGAGATGCTGCAGCTTGTGCGGCAAAGGTTATGCCCGCTGTGATTTCATCTTTTGTGAAAGGCTTATCTGTTGTGCGTGTTAATGATACGATGCCAATGAGTTTGTTGTGGTGGATTAGGGGGACTCCCATCCATACTTCTGCAGTGGGTAAATTTAACTCTTTTGCCCAGTTAGGGTTATCATGCAGGTTGGTGAGAGTTAACGGCCGTTTGCTCTTCCAAATTTGTACAAATATATCTTTTTCATTATGAATATCGAAAGGTTTGGTGCATAGCAAAGGGGTATGATTATCTGGATATCCATATGTTGTCACACAGTCTAATGTTGAGTCGTGTAATAAGAGTAGATTGCCTCGGTCAAAGCTAATAATTGTTTTTAATTGTATTAATATGTGATTTAGAACAGTATTTAACTCAAGTGTGCTGCTTAATATCTTGCCTACATGACTCATTGATTCCGCTAGATGGCGATGTGATTGTTCGGTTTCATATAGAGCGACGTAATGTTCCGTTTCTTGACGAGCTATCTGTTCGTTATGCAAGACTTGTAATGAATGTATCTTTTCACGATTCTTGTCATTAAAAACGGATTCTTCTAGCGTATGGAATTGAGTATAATGCGCTAATGCTTTTTTATAATCGTGTAACAGGCGGTACGCATCAGATAATACTCTATATCCGTTAGCATGAATTAATGAGAGGTTATGTTCATTGCTGATTTCGATTGATCGTTTAGCGTACAGAATTGCTTTTTCAGGGTGTTCTAATTTGTTGAGCAGATTGGCTAAGGAGAGTAATCCCTGTGTGTGTATATCAGCTTGTCCTAATTTTTCAGCCAGTGCGACGCTTTTATTTAGATAATGTTGTGCCTTTTGATACTGTTTCAATTTTGTGTATGCTATGCCAACTTTGTTTAGCGCAATAACTTTGATGCGAGGTTGGGTAAGTGAGTAATGTTGGTACACATCAAGTCCGTCTAAGGCAGATTTTAACGCATTATCATAATCATTGAGTTCATCATAGACTTCGCTGGCATTGGTCAATTGTAAAATGATACTATAACCATCGCCTAATTCACGGAACATCTCAATGCTTGTGTACAAGACTTCTAGTGCGCGTTCATAATCGCTTTGTTCTGCATATAACATTCCTAATAGTAGTGAGCCTCTTGCTAATCCTTCTTTATCATGTAGCTCTTGACTGATAGTTTGTTGTTGCAAGATGTATTTAAGTGAGTTTGCAAGATCGCCTAGCCTGCCATAGGCAACGGATGCCGCATAAAGTAAACGAGGCAGCAATGTCTTGATATTATGTTTGTTGGCAAGTTCGATAGTTTCTAAGGCTTGATTGAGCGTTTCTTTTGGTTTGGAACGGTATAGACTTGCAATCGCTTGATTCGCTGCTCCTGTAATGGTGCCTGTGTAGTAGGGAGGGTTAAAATGTTCCTTATTGTGCGATAGTTGAATAGCTTGTTCGCTGAGCTGGATGGAGCGGTCTGTATCATCACGATATAGCACCCATGCTAGATCATTTAGTGTATCAATACGTTTTTGTATATCATTTGTTTCTTCTAATACTGCTTCTAGGGCGATAATTTTGTCATTCATAAGAGGTACTTCTATGCTTCATGAAGGCTTGTATGTTATTTTGGAGTCTCTAAATTGACTCGCTCCTTTAAGAACGAACCGAATCTATTAAGTTTCGGGTTGTGTTAATGGCAGTACAATATGGAAGGAACTGCCGTGCAATTTTTCTTCATCATACCCATCACTTTCGGCCCATATACGGCCGTTGTGTGCCTCAATAATCCCGCGAGCGATTGCCAATCCTAATCCTGTGCCGCCTCCTTTGAACTTTGTATTGCCGCTAGAGTGCAATTTTGCCGCACCAGTTTGGTACATCTTGCCAAAAATAAGCTTCAGATTATCAGAGGCGATACCGATCCCTGAATCGTGAATCGTGATTTCTACTCCTTTGGGCGGATAATTGGGGGCTGGAGGAGTTGTCCATGAACGGCCGTTGATATGAATCGTTCCCCCATCAGGCGTATATTTTATCGCATTCATAAGTACATTGCTGAACATCATTTTCAGCATGTTCTCGTCTCCCTCAACTAGAGGCAGTGTAGTCAACTCATTTGTGAACTCGATCGTTAAATCACGATTTTCTAAGGCAGGGGACAGCTTCTTTATCAAACTACCAAACATCACCTGTATGATGAAAGGCTCTGGATAGATATGCAACTCATTACTATCAATTTTCACCATCAATAACATACGATTGACGATCTCGTGCATACGGCTTGCGCCATTGACAATCCCTTTAACCAAATAGCTTTGATTTGTATTTTCAGTAATAGAGATGTCTTTTTGCAAGAGTTGCCCATACCCCTTTAATATAGTGACAGGAGTTCTTAACTCATGGGCCGTGATGTCAATAAAATCTGTTTTTATACGGTTGATATGCCGTAACTCATCATTCGCCATACGCAAATCTTCAGTACGAAGGCGTACCTCGTCTTCTAAATGTTCGTTCATTAACGAGATTTGCGCGTATAGTTGTGCGTTCGACAAAGCAGAAGCTGCATGGGCGGCGAACGCTCTCGTTAATACGATCTCATCCTGTGTATACGGTTTTTTTGTGATGCGTGTTAATGATAATATGCCCATGACTTCACCATGGTGAATGAGCGGCACGCCCAGCCATGCGTCTGGAGTGGGGAGTTCTGATGTTCTTGTCCAATATGGATTTTTATGCAGTTCGGTGAGGGCTAATGGCTGCTTGTTTTTGCATATTTGTGCAAATATATCTTGCTTATCGTGGATATTGATGGGGATGGTGTATTGTAAGGGGGCACGGCCGTCTGGATACCCGCGTGCTGCCACAAATTCTAATGTCGAATCCTGTAATAGTAATAAGCTGCTGCGATCAAAATTGACAAGCAGTTCTAACTGTTTCAATATATGGTCTAAAACAACAGTTAAGTTGAGCGTCTTGCCCAATACCTGCCCTACCTGATTCATTATCTCGGCCAAATGACGATGTGATTGTTCGGCTTCATATAAAATGGCGTAATGAGCCGCTTCTCGCCGCACCTTTTGCGTATGGTGCAATACTTCTAACGAATGTGTTTTTTTGCGGGTTTCTTCATTGAAGACTTGTTCTTTGGCGGCATGAAATTTGATATGATGGTCTAACGCTTTCTCAAAATTATATTGCAAACGGTATGAATCACTTAATACCTTATGCCCGCGATAAACCCATAGCGGATGTCCCGTCGTGCTAGTAAGTTCAATCGCCTTTTTAGCATAAGGAATCGCTCTTTGGGGTTGCTCTAATTTGTTATGCAGCGTTGCTAATGTCAATAAAGTATCAGCATGGGCATCAGGATGGGATGACCGTTCCGCCACAGCGATACTTTCTTCTAAATAGGATTGTGCTGTCTCATATCGTTGCAATCCCATATACGATTTACCGACTTCATGCAGGGTGATAATTTCAAGGCGGGGATGGATAGAGGGATCGAGACGGTATACATCAAGCCCCTGTAAGGCAGAAGTAAGCGCATCTTCATATCTTCCTAATTTGCTGTATGCCTGACTGGTGTTCGCTAATTGTAAGGCAACGCCATAGCTGTCGTTTAATTCACGGAAAGCCTCGATACCCATTTTATAGCTTTCTAATGCGTATTCAAGCTCGCCCTGCTCGGCGTATAATGTTCCCAGTGATAATGACCCTATTGCCATCCCTTCTTTATCGTTTAACTCTTGACTGATGGTTTGTTGGCGCAGGGCGTGTATGAGCGAATTGGTGAGGTCGCCTAATTCAAAATAGGCAACGGCCGTTATATATAGCAAACGCGGTAACGGCGTTACGATCTCCTGTCTATCGGCAAGTTCAATACTCTCTAACGCTTGTTTGAGCGTTTCTTCCAAATTTGAACGGTACAGATTGACGGCCGCTTGACTCGTCATACCCGCGATGATGCCCGTGTAATAAGGCGGGTCAAAATGGGTGCTGTCATGTGAAAGATGGATAGCTTTAGCACTTAATTCGACCGCACGATCCATATTATCACGACGTAATGCCCACGCTAAAGCATTCAACGTATCAATGCGTTCTTGAGCATCATTCGTTTCTTCCAACACTGTTTCTAGGGCAACAATTGTACTATTCATAGGGTAGAATCATATCATATTAGAGAGCGATTTGGTACGATTTTTATTTATTTTGCGTTGAGATTGTGTGAATAGTCTGGTAAGGAACGAGGATTTATTTAACTACCAAAGTTGTCACTCCTCCATCTTCATGAGGGCAGGCTCCGCTAAGGCGGGGGAATGACAGATGGAAGTTTTGGGGTATCTTCTCAGTATTTTGGGGAGACTTGACAAATTTCCCTAATGATACTCGTGTAAAATAAAGTGCTGATGAAATTTGTCAAGTCTTGTCCACGATTTATTGAGAAGATACGTTTTGGGTTTTATTTAATTCTCATTCCTAAAGAAAGAGGGTAAGGTGTCAACCCTTGTCCTATTCCCAGTTACTTTTTTTTACTGGACAGCATAATGCCGCTTAGGATAAATGTTGTGCCGAGCAAAACGGCCGTTCCCGGTATATCGCCAAAAAAGAAGATCGCTAAAAGCGTCGCCCCAATCGGCTCGCTGATGACAGCGACAGAAACGTAAGCGGCGGGCAGATACCCTAACGCCCAATTGAACGCACTATGCCCGATCAATTGGGGGAAGAGTGCCATCAATCCAAAGAGAAGATAAATTTGCGGCGAATAAGCGAATAGCGAATGTCCGGTCCATAATGAGGCGGTGATGAGAGTGACGGCCGCACTGCTGTAGACGATTGCCGTGTAGCTGAGAAGGGGGAGATACGGCCGTATCAATCGCCCGATCAGCAGATACCCCGCCGCTGTAAACGCGCCGATCAATGCCAATCCATTCCCCAACATCGCCTGATTACTAACAGAGACACCCCCGTTCATATCCCCTATTCCAATAATGATGCTGCCGATGACGGCTAATGCAATACCCATCTTCAACCCGCGCGAGAGCGGCTCTTTTAAGACGAGCGGGGAGGCCAATCCCACCAATAGAGGCGACATTGCTACCAAAACAGTCGAGCTGGTGATGGATGTATACTCTAATGAGCTGATCCAACTGCCAAAATGCAGACCCAAGAACAGTCCTGATAGAAGCACCAGCCGCCACTGTCGTGCTGACAATGCGCGTAATTCATCCCGCTGTTTGGATAGGGCGATGGGCAGCAAAATAACGCCGGCTAATCCAGTCCGCCATGCGGCGATGACTAAGGATGGCACGGCCTCGTCCTGCGCCCAGCGAATAAAAATAGAGCTGAATGAGATGGCAAAAACACCGACGGTCAATACGATTAACGGGGAAACGGGCGGCTTGCTTTCTGTAGAATTCATAAAAGTATCGTTGTGTCTGTTTTGGTAAAAAGCGGTATTATCGCCCGATTGGCAGGATAGGTTTGTTATCAATTGTGGATCGATCTTCGGGATGATAGCAATTTACGGGGGGCTGGTCAATAGGGGCTATTTGGGATTAGGGCGATTGCAACCTCGCCTTAATTCGTGATCGTTTTCGTGGACAAGATTTGACAAATTTTCCGCAATTCACATGTTATGTCAATTATGGAGCTGCTAAAAACGGTGTAAATTTGGAATTTAACAGTGCGATTTGGAGGTTGCAATCGTGCTATGCGGATTGGGCGGATGGACGTGGATTTTTTTATCTGCGTCATACTCATGACGTTAATCTATGAATATGAGGGTTTATGTTTGTTTTACAACGGCCGTTTTTCCACAAAATCATCACCCACACCCAGAGCGAATACCCGCTGGAAGCGTGCGGCTTGCTCGGCGGCACGGGCGGCGTGGTGACAAGCCATTATCTCATCTACAACAAGGCGCAGAGCGAGACAGTATACGAAATGGAGCCGTCAGAGATGTTGGCCGCATTTTTGCAGATGGCAGAGCGGGATGAGGAGCTTGCCGCTATTTATCACTCTCACCCGCAAGGGCAGCTTTATCCCTCCCCGACCGATATCGCACAGGCGTATTACCCTGACGCGGTACAGATTGTTGTGTCGTTGGCTGAGCGGCAACGGCCGTCTCTCCGCGCATTTATGATTGCAAACGGCCGTGTCTCCCCTGTTACTATCCATGAATAAAGATAAGATAAATCACATCCTCAAACTCGTCACCTTCGCCGTACTGCTCATCCTTCTTATCAGCCCAGAACAGCCTGATATTGAGGACGAACAGTATCGCCTAGACCAACTTGTCGGGGCGCATGAATTCAACTTTGTTGGCTGGGGCACTGGGGCGATGGGGCAAAAGATGGAGGCGATATTGGCGCGGGGGCATCAATCCCTCTCCGATGAAGAGCGAAAAGAGATCGTGCTTGCATATCTGGCGATGATGCGCGATCTTGGGCAGGTGGAGCGGGAGATTGAATCCATTTATATTGATCCTGATGTGGATGATCCGCTGGCGGCAACGGCCGTTTTGCGCCAAAAACTGACCGATCAGCGCGCCGACATGAACGCCCTGCAACCCCTCGCCGAAGCGATTTTGCAAGATCAAGTTTCCGTCACCTTAGCCGAAGAAGGGTTCGCCATCGCTCATCAAACGTGGCCTCCGCTGCTGATGAAAATGTCCCCCTTGCCGTTCGTCCTCATTGTTTCCCCGCGTGACAAGGTGGAGCGATTGTACGGCCGGTCGTTAGAGGCCGGTTTTACGGTGGCGGAGATGGATATGTTGGAAACGGCCGTTGCCGACACTCTCGACCGTTCCGCCCTCGTCGTCCCCATCGGCGGGATGGGCTTCTATCCCGCCATGATCCGCGAAACCGCCAATATCAATTGGCTGACGACCGTCATCGCCCATGAATGGGTACACCATTGGCTGGGCTTCCATCCATTAGGCATCACCTATCTCGAATCGGCACAATTGCGTACCATCAATGAGACTGTTGCCTCCATCGTTGGCGATGAGGTGGGGGGGATGGTGATCGAACGCTTTTATCCTGAGTATGTTCCCGCGCCCGTGACCGAAGCTCCCCAAAATGATGAGGGGAACGGTGAACCATCGCCGCCCGCTTTCGATTATTACAACGAGATGGGCAAAACGCGGATAGAACTAGACCGTTTGCTGGCAGAAGGGCGTATAGAAGAGGCTGAAACCTATCTCGAAAATCAGAGGCATGTTTTTGTCGAAGAAGGGTATCCGATCCGTAAACTCAACCAAGCGTACTTTGCCTTCTACGGCGCGTATGCCGACAGCGGCGGCGCGACTGGCGCAGACCCCATCGGCCCCGCGCTCCTACAATTACGCGAGGACAGCCCCTCATTGCGGATATTTTTAGATACAGTCGCCCCCATCAATAGCTACGAAGAGTTCTGCGAAATAACCAAGCACTGTTAGGAACCAGGATTTATTTAACTACTAATAGCAATGAACAATGAACAATGGATTTAACTACTCAGCCATTGTCCAAATTAACCACAAAGATATGAAGAACACGAAGTTTTTTTAGATTTTCTTTGTGATCTTTGCTTCTTTGTGGTGAAATAATTGATAGGCTGAGTAGTTACCAATGAATAATAGTGTTGCATGCTTTGTTACTTTGCCAACTTTACTCTCCCGCTTACTTTCCCTTCCAGACGGCCGTTTTCTTCATCATAAAACTTTGCGCCCCTTCCATAAAATCTTCTGTGTTGAATAGTTGGTTTTGCCCCCACGCCTCAAGTGCAAGCCCGCGATCAATGTCGGCCAAGCCGTCAATCACCCGTTTGGCCGCACCGACGGCGAGCGGAGCCGCTTGAGCGATTTCGGCCGCTAATTCATCCCCTTTGGCGAGAAGTTGGTCTCTGGGAACGGTGTAATTGACGATGCCCCACGCTTCTGCTTGTGCCGCGCTGATGCGGCGGCCTGTGTAGATCAACTCTTTGGCGCGGGATGGGCCGATCAGCCGTGTGAGCCGTGTCGTGCCGCCGACATCGGGAATGATGCCCAGCCGTGTTTCGGGCAGAGCGAGTTGTGTACCAACGGCCGTTATCCGAAAATCACACGCCAATGCTAACTCCATCGCCAAGCCGAGCGCGTACCCGTGCATCAAGGCAATAGTCGGGATTTCCAGCCGCTCCAGACGGGTAAAAATCGCTTGAAAATCTTCCGTAATGCGGCGGGAGCGGCTTTGCCAATGGCTGCCATATCGCTGTGCTAATATGAGCAGGTTGCTCACATCAATCCCAGCCGAAAAAAGTGAGCCTTCGCCCCGAATCAGCACGGTGCGAACATTGGCTGTACGATTGGCAAGGGCGACCGCCTCATCAAACTGTTCCATCATCTGGATATTGATTGCGTTCCGTTTTTCTGGGCGATTAAGGATAATTTCGAATATAGAGCCGCGTTGGTTGGTTAAAATTAGATCGGTCATAAGGTTTATACGGGGGTGCAGGGTCTTTTACAACTATGGACATGGTTCAAATTAGGGTGAATCATCTTTGCAGTTGTTGCGCGATTGGGCGACCACAAGGGTCGCCCCTATGGGAGTAAATTGTAAGGGCGCGGCCTTGTGCCCGCTCTCAACCTGTAAAGATCATCTTGCGTAAAATGAACCATGTCTTAAATTGTAAAGGAACTACGGGCATTTCTTGCCCTTGATTGAACCATGTCAATTATAGCAATTATAGTATCTTCTCAGTATTTCGGGGTGATTACAACCAATTAAGAAAGGAACAAATTACGTCAGTCGAGTAATTCGTTCCTTTCCTAATCTGGATAAACCAGAAAAGAATGATCCGCAGATTTCGCAGATTGACGCAGATAAAAACATTCAATCTGCGCCAATCTGCGAAATCTGCGGACAATTTCTTGTACATGGTTCAAGAATATCACTGATAAGTCACTAATTAGCTGTAATCATGCCCCCAACTTTTTGAGAAGTTACCAATTATAACATGAATTTAGGCTTTGGTTTTTAGTGCGTTGAGTGTCTGCATAACGGCCGTTTCCTCAATAATTATCCCATCCCCCGTTATGAACGCATCGCCGATACTGCGCAGCAGGATGAAGCGGAGCTTGCCCGCCGCCTTCTTTTTGTCCGTCCACATCGCCTTGTACAGGTCGGCGGCGGGCAGGTCGGCGGGGATGCGGGTGGGGAGGTGATGGGCGGACAGGATGGTTTCAATTTCACTCTGGAGCGCGGGGGGGCAGACTCCTAATCGTGCCGACAAATTGGCGGCTAAGACGAGTCCAATCGCCACCCCTTCCCCGTGCCGCACGGCGTATCCGCTCACCTGCTCGATGGCGTGGCCGAAGGTGTGCCCCAAATTTAGGGTCGCCCGTCGCCCCTGCTCGAAGGGGTCTTCTTGCACCACATCCCGTTTGACTTGGATCGCGCCGCTGACAAGGGCTTGCCAATCGGTGATGGGGGCGGGAAGGGTAAAACGGCCGTCTAGCAGCGTATGCTTAATCACCTCAGCCATGCCAGAGGCGAGTTCTTCTTTGGGGAGGGTTTGCAGGGTGCTGATGTCGACCAGCACAGCGATTGGCTGTTTGAACGCGCCGACCAGATTTTTGCCCTGCGGCCTATCTACGCCCGTTTTGCCGCCGACGCTGGCATCAACCATCGCCAATAAGCTGGTGGGGCATTGCACAAACGGGATACCGCGCAGATAAGTGGCGGCGGCAAAGCCGGCCATATCTCCGATCACGCCGCCGCCGAGAGCGACGATGGTTCCCTTGCGGTCAATGCCCGCAGCGAGAAGTTGATCGTAGATGCCGCGTATGCTGTCTAAGGTTTTATGTTTTTCGCCTGCGGGGATGGTGATGGTAACGGCCGTTTCCCCAATTTTTTTCGCGTGCAACGGGGCGACATTACTGTCGCTGACCAGGGCAATGTCCCCTTTTATGCCCGCGATTTGGCGCAAATTGGGCAGTAAATCGCTCCCTACCGTCACCGTATACGCGCCTGTGGGATGGGTGACGGGAAATGCAGCGGCTGCGCGGCTCACTTGTACTCCTCGCGGACGGGGCTGAATATATCCATCGCTTTTGCGCCATCTGCTCCTGTGACAGCACTGTGGTACACCCCGCCAGGGATGATGTAACTGTCGCCAGCGGTGCATATGCGCGTCTCGCCGCCAATGGTCAAAGTGAGTTCGCCGCTCAAAATCACGCCCGCCTGCTCATGTGGGTGTTCATGTTCGGGCAAAATGGCATTGGCATCTAATTCCACCATCGCTACTAACATTTTCTCCTGCCAAAAGGTGCGGATGTGGATGCCGGGGGCAACCGTCTTCAGTTCTCTATTTTCTACATCACAAAAATACATAAGTTCTCCGTAAGATAGAGGAGGGAGATAGAGATAGAGGGGGGTTCTACTTCTCTATCTCTACACTCTCTATCTCTCTCTCTATCTCATAAGCTATGGTTGTTGGTTTTTTGTTGTTTACGTTGATTTGGGGGAAACGGCCGTAATCGGCCGCGCGTTCGTCGAGTAAAAATTGGATGCGGGCGAGGGGGTCGGGGACGTTGAGCAACGGCCGTTTTTCACCATCAGCCATCACCCGGGCGTAGATCGTTTCGGCGGTGGCGGCGAGGCAGAAGACGATGCCGTTTTCCATGAGCGCGTCCGCGTTTTGGAGATCGAGCATGAGCCGCCCGCCGGTGGAGATGATGAGGTTTTCTCGCTGACTTAATTGAAGGGCGACGGCCGTTTCCATTTGACGAAAAGCGTCTGCACCCAGCTCGCGGAAGATGGTTTGGATGGAACGGCCGTTTTGCACCACGATCATCTCATCGGTGTCCACGAATTCACGCTTCATGGTTTCTGCCAGCAATTTTCCGACGGTCGTCTTGCCCGTTCCCATGAACCCTGTCAAAATGATATTTTGTTTCATGGTTTTAGAAAGAGACGTTCCAGCGGAGCGTCTCTACTGGTAAACAAAAACCACCCCGCAGGGTGGTTTTCTCGTTGATCCCGGAAGGACTTGAACCTTCAACCAATTGATTAAGAGTCAACTGCTCTGCCAATTGAGCTACGGGACCCTGCTTCTTGACGGCGGTAAGTATGCCATTGAACGGCCGTTGCTGCAAGTTTTTTTGTGCATTTCAGTTCTATCAGTCTGCTAAAGAAGTCTGATAGAACTGAGTTTGTATACTGATCTGGAGTCTGGCGAAAATTGAATTTCAGTCGAGGCATAAGGGCGGTTTGCGAACCACCCCTACTGGAGAGAAAATCAAAAAACGCCAGTGTCCAGTACTGATTTATTCGCCATGCTCTTGCACCAAAGGCAGTACGATATGGAAAGAGCTGCCCAGCAGCTTCTTTTCATCATATCCTTCACTTTCTGCCCAGATACAGCCGCCATGCGCACGTACAATCCCGCGTGCGATGGCTAACCCTAATCCGGATCCGCCCCCCTTGAATTTACTTGTGCCGCTGGAATGTGAAGCGACCTCGCCCGTCTGATACATCTTGCCAAAAATCAGGTCTAATGCACTTTTATCAATCCCGATTCCTGTATCGGTGATAATGATTTCAACAACTTGCTCTGGCAAGGTGTATCCGTACGGATTAGCGGTGGGTGCTTTTGTCCATGAATTGCCGTGAATATGAATACTCCCGCCGTCAGGGGTATATTTGACCGCGTTTAAGAGTAAATTATTGAACAATGTCTTCAATATATTCTTATCCGCTTCAAAAGAGGGTAGCTGCATCAAGCCGTCGGTAAGAGCGAATGTGAGGGAACGGCCGTTTAAATTAGCCTCTATTGCATCAACCCTATCACGCAGTAATGTGTGAGCAATCAACGGTTCAGGATCAATTTCAAGCTGATGGCTGTCAATTTTCACCATCAATAACATACGGTCTACCACATTCTGCATACGATTACTCCCATTCACGATGCCGCTCACCATAAGGCTCTGCCTTTCATTCTCAATAATAGCTGGGTCATATTGCAAGAGTTCACCATATCCTTTCAATATCGTTACGGGTGTACGCAGTTCGTGAGCGGTGATGGTGATGAAATCACTTTTGGTACGATTGAGTTCTGTCAATTTTTCATTTGCCACACGCAAATCTTCGGTACGAATACGGACAGTATCTTCCAGCTGCTCATTCATCTGCGATATTTGGGTGTATAGTCGGGCATTTTCTAAGGCAGCCGACGCTTGTGCGGCAAATGTCATCGCTAAAGTAATTTCGTCATCGGTGTAAGGGGTATTTGTCGTGCGTGCCAGCGACAACATCCCGATTATTTCATCATGATAGATGAGCGGGATACTGAGCCATATGTCGGGGACTGCTAAGTCGCGTATTCTAAACCAGATGGGATTGGTATGTAAATCAGTGAGGATTAACGGCCGTTTGCTCTCCGCTATGTGTGCCAGCATTGATTTTTTATCGTCAGTATCAATTGGGATTTGATAATGCAGCGGGGAACGTCCTTCTGGGTATCCGCGTACAGCCACAAATTCGAATGTCATATCATGTAGCAACAAGACACCGCCGCGATCAAAGTCAAGCAGACTGCCCAGCTGTTCTAACATATGATCCAAAACATGATCTAACTCAAGTGATCCATTCAATATCTGCCCAACCTGATTCAGAGTTTCTGCTTTGTGACGATGATCTTGTTCAACCTGATACAAAGATTCATAATACTCCGCCTCTTTTTGTACCTCTTGCGTATGGTGCAGGATTTTCAATGTTCGCAATTTGTCACTATTCTGTGTACTGAACACTTCTTCACGTAATTTGTGGAATGTTTTATAATGTTCTAATGCTTTCGCATAGTTACCTAGTAGATGGTAGGAATCAGAAAGTGCTTTGTGTCCATCGTAAAGTAGTAATGAATAATTATGCTTGGCTGCTAATTCGATTGCCGTGTTTGCGTATAGAATTGCCCGTTCTGGCTGTTCTAAGGTATTAAACAAATTCGCAAATGTGAGTCGTACAGAAATATACTCATCTTGATCATTTGATTTTTCGGTAAGAGCAAGGCTCTCTTCCAGATAGGGTTTCGCTTTATCATACTGTTGCAGATTGATATACGCTTGTCCAACTTGACGTAAAATATTAGATTCCATGCGCGGATAGACAATTCCAGAAGAACGGTATGTGTTCAGAGCTTCTAACGCCGCGCTCAGGGCATTATCACGATCACCAATCTCAATGTAAGCCTCGCTAAGATTACCTAATTGTGAAACAATCCCATAAGTGTCGCCTGATGTGCGGAATGCCTCAATTCCTTTCAGGCAGCTTTTTAAGCCGTTTTCATGGTCACCCTGTCTCCCATACAGGGCAGTCAACGCCCATAATCCAAGTGCTATGCCTTCCTTGTCATCCAGCTCTTCACTGACAGCCTGTTGGCGTACCATATAGTTCAGCGCAGTTGGTAGATCACCTAAATCAGTATGTGTTACACCCATGAGATAGAGCAAGCGCGGCATGGGCGTTGTCAGATGATGCTTTTCAGCTAATGCAAGGGCTTTGAAAGATAGGGGGAGGAATTCCTCGCTGCTGCGATACATATGGACGGCTGCTTGTGCGGTCATGCCGGCAACAATGCCATCGTAATAGGGGGGATCAAAGTTTTCCTTATCTTCAGAAAGGTGAACAGCCTCCGTACTCAGGGCTATAGAGCGATCTCGATCTATAGCATTGCGGCGCAATGCCCACGCAAGTGCATTTAGCGCGTCAACACGCTCTTGCATACTATTTGCAGATTCCAATTTTGCGTTAAGTTGATTGATATTTTCTTCTATGATATTGCATTATATCACATAGAGATCATATTATAGAGAGTTACCCTGAGTTGAATACGCCGCTACTCGCGGATTTTTTACAATTCACCTTGCTGTTTACAGCCCGTTTTTGCCAATCACATCCCGATACCATAGCGCACTCGCTTTAGGAGTGCGTTTTTGCGTCTCGAAGTCCACCCAGACGATGCCGAACCGCTGCTCGTACCCTTCGCCCCATTCAAAATTGTCCATTAGCGACCAGACAAAGTAGCCGTCCAGCGGCACGCCTTGCGCGATGGCGCGATGGGCGGCGTGGAAATGATCGCGCAGGAAGTTGAGGCGGTCAATGTCGGGAACACGGCCGTTTTCATCCAATCCCGTCCCATAACTCGCCCCATTTTCGGTGACGTAAAGGCGGCGCGGGCGATAATCGTAATGCAGCCGCATCAGCAGCCGATAGAGCGAATCGGGATGCACTTCCCAGCCCATTTCCGTGTGCGGCGCGTCGGCGACTTTGATTTGCTCAGGCATGATGCCTTCGCCCGCCTTGACGACGGCGCGGGTGTAATAATTCACGCCCAAAAAGTCGGTCGGGGCGGCGATGGTCGCCATATCGCCCGCTTCGATGAAGTTCATGCAGGCAGGGAACTCTTTTTCGTAGGCGGCGGTGAGATCGGCGGGGTAATAACGGCCGTTTATCGGATCCAAAAACCAGCGATTCATCTGCCCGTCTAACTGCCGCGCCGCGTCCCAATCGGCCGGATTGTTCGGGTCGGCGGGGTCGGCGACGGTGAGGTTGAGGGTGATGCCCACTTGGGCGTTGGGGCTGTTTTGGCGAATGATGGGAACGGCCGTTCCATGCGAAAGCAGCAGATGATGGGCAACGCGCAACGCCGCTGGATATGACTGTTTGCCCGGCGCGTGAACGCCCCACGCATGGCCGATAAACGCCGCCACCCACGGCTCATTATGGGTGATCCAATCGGTTACGCGGTCGCCTAACCGTGCGCTGACCGCCTCCGCGTACTCGGCGAACGCCGCCACCGTCGCCCGATTCTCCCAGCCGCCTTCATCTTGCAACGCTTGCGGCAAATCCCAATGGTAGAGGGTGATGAACGGCCGTATTCCCGCCGCCAACAACCCATCCACCAGCTTGTCGTAAAAATCAAGCCCCGCCTCGTTGACCGTGCCGCGTCCGTTCGGCAAAATGCGCGGCCACGAAATCGAAAAGCGGTACGATTGCATCCCCATCGATTGCATCAAAGCGATGTCATCCTGCCAGCGATGATAATGGTCGCACGCCACGTCGCCCGTGCTGCCATCTTTGATTTTATCAGGCGTATGGCTGAACCGATCCCAGATCGATTCCCCTTTGCCGTCCGCTTGCCACGCCCCTTCAATCTGATAAGAAGAGGTCGCCGTTCCCCATAAAAAGCCATCGGGAAAGGAGACCCGTTCATTATTAATTATTAATTGTTCATTATTCATTATTCCTAACCTCGTTATGGATCGCATTTAACAGCGATGTCTCATCCTGCGTGTCGTAAGAAAGCATCCAAAACATGATGCCCGACGCGCTCTCCATCGCTAATTCCGTTTTTTGCCGCATGGTCGGGATGCCGTTGTAATAGACCGTGTTGCCGTTGTATTCGATGGTGTCCTGCTGTGCGGCGGCGGGGTCGGCAGCGACGAGTTTGTGGTATGGAATCCAGTCGGGACGGCCGTAAAATGGCACACCCAAGACGGTTTTTTCTGGCGGCAGCCCGCGCTCCTGCCAATAGGTCAACGATTCTTGCGCGTAAGAAAAGGGGGCGTGATCGCCGTCTGA
>WFSA01000029.1 GCA_015486215.1 Anaerolineae bacterium
CTGCTGATTTTACTGGATGGGCAACAGAAGCCGGTTTCAGCGAGGTTGCAACACTCCCCTTAAGTCCAACAGCAAGTGCGCTTATCGCTTTTAAGAAGTAGGACATGGATATAGAAGTGACGGTCACGGGGCGCATAGTTTGGGGTAAACCAAGCCCGTTCGCCCCGTGACAATCACTTTATCCAATTTCCGAAAAACAATCATCTATTTGTCATTCCCGTGAAGGCGGGAATCCATATACTTTTAGAGCAGTAGATTCCTGCCTTTGCAGAGACTGTCCTCATGAAGATGGGGGAATGACAGTGTAAGTTAAGGAGTGATTAAAATTCGGAAACTGCCTCATCCAATTACCTGCTTTCGTGCTGTCGTTAATCCATCCGCCAATTCAGAGGCGAGCAGCCCTGCATCTCCTAACTTTTCAGCCATGATTTCTCCTGCCAGACCGTGTAGATAACCAGCTAAAACGGCCGTTTCCCATCCATCCATCCCCCCCGCCAATAAGCCGACAATTCCCCCTGCCAACACATCGCCGCTGCCCGCCACGCCCAGAAGCGGGTTGGCAAAGGGCAGCAGCGTCACTCGTCCATCAGCGGCGGCGACGACGGTATACGCCCCTTTGAGCATGAGAGTTTGCCCCCATTTTTTTGCCATTTCTTGTGCGGCTGTCACCCGATCCATTTTCATCAATTGGGGCAGCGGCACGTCCATCAATCGTGCCATCTCGCCCGGATGCGGGGTGAGGATGCTGTTTGGCGGCAATTTTTCCGCCCAATTGGGCATGGCGGCCAGCAAATTCAGCCCGTCAGCATCCACAACTAGCGGCGGCAATTCATCCGCATGAGAGAGCAGCGCGTCCATAAACTCCCCCGCCTTTTCGCTGATGCCGGGACCGACGAGCAGAGCATGGGCTGGACGGCCGTTTAACAAAAGTTCAACCGTCGCTGCTGAAAAAACATCCTTTTCACGCACGACGGGATAGGTTGCCTCTGGCAGCCCGCCAGCGATAGTGGGGCGGATGGCAGCTGGCACAGCAAGGGCGACAATGCCGGCCCCGACCCGATACGCGGCGCGTCCCGCCAAGAGCGGTGCGCCCCAATATTGGTTGGAGCCAGCGGCGATCAGAGCGGTACCGAATGTGCCTTTGTGTCCGTTTAACGGCCGTTTAGGCATCATTTTCCGTGCCGTTTTGGTATCCATCAACGTCAACGGCACATTGGCGACGGCGGGCAGCGTCGGTGGAATGCCAATGTCAGCGATAAGCAATTCGCCGCAGACTTCCGCGCCGGGGAAGCGGAAATGTCCGCGCTTGGCCGCGCCAAAAGTGACGGTCAAGTCGGCTGGCATGGTCAACGGATCGACCGCGCCGCTGTCGCAATTCATACCGCTGGGGCTGTCCACCGCGATCACGCGGCCTGAGAAAGTGGATTGCTGAATCACGCGCAACAGGTCGCCCATGCGCCCGCCAATCGGACGGGCGGCTCCCGTGCCCAGCAATGCGTCGATGAGGATGTCGGCGGCGTGGGTGTTTTGGTGAGAAACGGCCGTTTCTTCACTCATCTCCACCCCCATCGCCGCTAATTTGGCATAATTGCTGTCTGTCTCCACATCGCGCGGGCGATGGAGATATACAGTCACCGCCGCCCCCGCTTCGGCCAAATATCGGGCAGCGACAAGCCCATCCCCTCCGTTATTCCCCGTGCCGGCTAATATGTGAATACGTGATGCGGCCGCAGGGAAGCGGGCGATGATCGCATCAGCGACCGCTTTTCCAGCCGCTTCCATCATTTGCATATAGCTTATACCAGCATTATCAGCCGCTTTTTCAGCAGCGATCATCTCTTTTATCGTAAAAATTTTCATGTAAAGATCGTATCTCCTCAGTATTCTGGGGAGACTTGACAAATTTTCCTAATGATACTTGTGTAAAATAAAGTGCTGATGAAATTTGTCAAGTCTTGTCCCATTGAAAAGAACAGATTGACTTGACCGATGCAAGTTGTTCCTTTCCAAATCTGTTGTACGCACTCCGAAGTATTGAGATGTTACGAATTGTAAAACAAAACTTTTGATTTATAAGCCATGTTGATATTAGAACAGACGCACCTCAACCCATTCGCCCGCCAGCAGCCCGCCCGTGTTGAGCGGCACTTTGATCAGCCCGTCGGCGTTGACGAGGGTGTAGATGAGATTACTTTTGCCAAAAACGGCCGTTGCCGCCAACCCCTTCTCTCCATCCGACAGTTTCGCGGGGATATAATCCTCGCGCCCGCTCTCGCTGGCGATATTATTACTCAACTGTGCCCACACCCGCCCGCGACGGGGCATCTCCTGCACCCCTTGCAGTCGATAGATGGCTGGTACGCCGAACATATCAAATTGCACCATCGCTGAGACGGGATTGCCCGGCAGCCCGATGACGGGTTTGCCGTCAATCGCGCCGACGATGGTCGGTTTGCCCGGCCGTGTTGCCACCCCATGCAGCAATACGCCCGGCTCGCCCAGCTGGTCGATCACTTCCACCGTCATATCGCGCACGCTGACCGATGAGCCAGCCGACATGACCAACATATCGGCATCGGCGATGGCAGTTTTGGCCGCTTCTTGCAACGCTTCAAAATGATCTGGCACGATGCCGCCGACGTTCGGAACTCCCCCCGCTTGCCGTACCAACCCCGCGACGGTGTAGCTGTTAATATCTCGAATCTGTCCTGCGCCTGCCTGTTCATTGGGCGGCACAACTTCGTCCCCTGTTGCCAAAATGGTGATGCGCGGGCGACGGGTGACGCTGATTTCCATGATGCCCATCGCCAGTAATCCGCCAATATCTTGCGGGCGGAGCAGGTGACCTGCGGGAAGGATCACGGCCGTTTCGGCCACATCTTCCCCGACTTGCAACAGATTTTGTCCCACCGCGACCGCTTTCATCACTTCGATCTCAAAATCATTGGCGACCTGTTCGCCGATCACTTGGGTATGCTCGACTTGGACGACGGCATCGGCCGTTTGCGGGATCATGCCGCCTGTGTGGACAATCGCCGCTTCGCCTGTGCTGATGGCAAGATCGGCGGCGCGTCCCATCGGCACTTCGCCGACGACGTGCAAGAAGGCGGGCAGGCTACCGCTCGCGCCGTAGGTGCTGGCCGCTTTGACGGCGTATCCGTCCATCGTGCTACGGCGGAAAGTGGGCAGCGGGTGGGGGGCATGGATGGAAACGGCCGTTACACGTCCCAGACTCTCCTCAACATTGATGCTCTCAGCGGAAAGAGGGGTGATCTGGGCAAATAACAGTTCCCGCGCTTCGTCGGGGGGGAGGACATTAAAAAATTCACTCATAATGGGGGGAATGGGATGCGGATTGGGCGGATTTAACGGATAAACACGGATCAAAAAGATAAAAATCTGCGTTCATCCTAAAAATCCGCTCAATCTGCGTCTCATCTTTACTTTTTTTGTAAATGTGGCTTATTACTATTGCTATACGCTTTGCGCTCAAAAGTTGGTTCTATCCCAAAATTGAACGGGTGTGTTTCAAATGAGTTGAACCAAAGTGATTGTCACGGGGCAAACGGACTTAATTTACCCGAAACTATGTGCCCCGTGACTATCACTTCTACTGAAATGAAACACACCCAAATTGAACAATAGACGAACTTCATAAGGTGTGGCTTTCAAATAGTTAAAGTTGTCATTCGTATCTTCTCAATAAATCGTGGACAAGACTTGACAAATTTCATCAGCACTTTATTTTACACGAGTACCATTAGGCAAATTTGTCAAGTCTCCCCAGAATATTGAGAAGATACTGTCATTCCCCCATCTTCATGAGGGCAGGCTCCGCGAAGGCGGGAATCCATGATTTTTCAGACTGTGGATTCCTGCCTTCGCAGAAATGAC
>WFSA01000030.1 GCA_015486215.1 Anaerolineae bacterium
ATCGCCCTCAATCCGGGTGATTCCATCAGCCTTGAAGGGTTTGAGTCAACCGACCATATGGAAATCAATTGGTTGACGAATCACACAACGGGAGAGATGATAGAATTACGCACGGCCGACGGGATGCCCGTCTGGACGCAATAAATGTAAGCGATCAGCCCCCCACCCTAACCCTCCCCCGAAGGGGGAGGGAACTTGCTCCCTCTCCCTTTGGGAGAGGGCTGGGGTGAGGGATAGGGGAGATAGAGAATGTCCGTATTAACCTACGGGCTTCGTTAAAGATAAACCATCTCTATCTCTGCCTCTATACTCTATCTTGATGGAGAAATTATGAGCAAAACAATTTTGGTAGTTGATGATGAGGCGCGATTGGTTAGTGTGGTGCGCGGCTATTTGCAGGATGAGGGGTTCAAAGTGGTAACGGCCGTTAACGGCCGTGAAGCACTCTTCGTTTCGCGTGAAGAACATCCAGACCTCATCATCCTTGATTTGATGATGCCTGAAATAAATGGATGGGAGTTCATGCGGCTGCATCGTGCCAAGAATAACACGCCGATCATCATGTTGACCGCCCGCGTGGAAGATGTGGATATGGTGGCGGGGTTGGAAATGGGGGCGGATGATTACATCACCAAACCATTTAGCCCGCGCGAATTAGTCGCCCGTGTACGCGCCGTGCTGCGGCGGACAGAAAAAACGGCCGTTTCCCCCACAAAAACAGTCCGCATCGGCAACCTCGAACTGGATGATGAGTCACGAACTTTGAAAGTAAACGGCCGTTATGTTGACCTCACCAAAATGGAATTCGATCTGCTGGCAACGCTGATGGGCAGTCCCGGCCGCGCCTTCAATCGGCTCGACCTGCTGGAGCGCACACAAGGGTACGCCTACGACGGCTACGAGCGCACAGTAGACGTTCACATCAAAAATCTACGCAAAAAAATCGAACCCGATTCCTCCAAACCGACTTATATTCTGACCTCGTTTGGGGTTGGCTACCGTTTTAATCCTGACCTGTAGATAGAGTATAGAGGTAGAGACAGAGGGGGTTCATTTTCAGCGAAGATTGCTGGTTAATACTGAACCTCTCTATCTCTATCTCTACCCTCTGCACTTCTTATGTCTTCCATTCTCTCCGTCCGACACGCCCTTTGGTTCAAATTAACGGCCGCTTTTCTACTCGTCGCCATCACGGGCGTGCTGGCGGTTTCCATATTGGCAAATCAAGTCACAGCCAACAGTTTTCGCACCTATCTGCACGAAGATCAGGCAGGGCGATGGGGCGATTTGCAAAGCCAATTGGTGCGGTCGCATGCTCAATTGGGCAATTGGAATGGCGCAGAACAAATTTTGATCACCGCACGGCCGGGACGAGGACAAGGGGGCGGCAGTCTCGCCTTGTTAGATGAAAACGACGACACCATCATCACCGTCGGCAAAGCGATGGGGGATAAGGCGGAAACAGCGTTGCGCGTGGGGGTGATGGATGAAAACGGCCGTTTAATTGCAACCATTCTCATCGCCGAACCCGGCGGGCAAATGAGCCACGCCGCCGATAAATTCTTGGCCGATGTCAATCGTGCCATCTGGATGGGCGGCCTGTTCGCCATCGCCGCCGCCCTCTTTTTAGGGCTGTTTTTGGCGCGACGACTGACCCGTCCACTGAGCCAACTCACCCAAGCCGCGCACAGCGTCGCCGAAGGGGAACTCGGCGAGCAAGTCCACGTCTCCAGCACGGGCGAGATTGGCGAATTGGCTACCAGCTTCAACAGCATGTCGCTCGCCCTTGCTGAAGCGGAGCAACAACGGCAGCAAATGCTCGCCGATGTCGCCCACGAATTGCGAACACCAATCAGCATCATGCGTAGCCATTTGGAAGCGATGTTGGACGGCGTTTTCGAGACTTCATCCAGCAATTTAGCCTTAATTCATGAAGAAACGCTGCTGCTGGGGCGATTGGTTGAAGATTTACGCACCCTGTCACTGGCCGAAGCGGGATCACTGTCACTGACGATGGAAACGGTCGATATGGCTGAGTTGATAGCGCAAGCTATGGCCGCTTTTGAGCCATTGGCGGAGGCGGAGGGGATTGAATTAACGGCCGTTATTCCCCCCCACTCTGTCATGCTCAACACCGATGCCAATCGGATGCACCAAGTATTGGGCAACCTGCTTTCCAACGCCCTGCGCCACGTCGTACACGGCACGCAACTTCCCCACGCCGTCACCGTCACCTTGCTCGCCAACACGCATGAAATCAGCCTGACGATTGCCGATAACGGCTTGGGCTTGTCGCCCCAAGCGCAGGAACACGTCTTCGACCGTTTCTGGCGTGCCGACAGTTCCCGTACCCATGATCAGGGTGGTTCTGGGTTGGGCTTGGCGATTAGTCAAGCGATTGTGGTGGCGTTAAACGGCCGTGTTTCACTGGAAAGCAAGCCGCAGGAAGGGGCGGCGTTTACGGTCACGTTGTCTGTTAGTCGTTGATTTTGATGGTGGGATTTGTGAATAAAACAAAGCTGACAGAACAAGAAATTGATGACATTGTGATTGCTGATGCAGATGAGTTAAATCAGTGGGAATCTCCTGTTTTTATGCAACCAGATGTGCCAACAACGATAAGCATCCCGTTTTCCCTTGCCGTTCGCGCTCAGTTTTTTGCGGGGCTTCATAAAAAACATTCAATGGAAGAGTGGTTGCAGACGATTATTCAAGAGCGCGTTGATTTTGAAGAAACGGCGTATGCTACTCTTAAACAGACCGTCTTGTCGTAAGAAAGCTGGCAAATTTAAGGTGGAACAGACCAATAGAGTACGAATTGGCATTATGCCACAAGACAAGATACGACAAAGAATGTTGGATATTGCGGCGGGTACATATAAACCAGCATCCCACCCATCCCGATAACCGTCACAGTTTGAGGAATCCCCCGCCCCGCCTATAATCCCCGCCAGTTGTAAATAAACAACATGGAGACCTTATGACACAATCAGACAAAAACACCCTCTATTATGGCGACAATTTAGCGATACTGCGTGAATACATCGCTGATGAAAGCGTGGACTTGATTTACCTTGATCCGCCCTTTAATTCTAAGCGCACCTATAACGTACTGTTCAAAGATGAGAGCGGCACCGACAGCCTCGCACAAATGGCGGCGTTTGATGATACATGGCATTGGGACATGTCGGCTGAAAAAGCGTACGAACAATTGATTGAAGATTCAGCCGATGATATATCTCGGCTCATTGGCTCTTTACGCGAATTTATTGGCCCAAGCCAGATGCTGGCTTATCTGGTGATGATGGCGATTCGATTGATTGAGTTGCATCGCATTTTGAAACCAACGGGCAGCCTCTATCTCCATTGCGATCCCACCGCCAGCCATTACCTGAAAATCATTCTGGACACCATCTTTGGCGCAAGTAATTATCGCAATGAGATTATCTGGAAACGCACAACCGCCCATAATGATTCTGTTCGATGGGGAAATGTGCATGATGTGATATTTTTCTACACCAAAAGCAATGAATTTACATGGAATAATGTATACACCCCCTATAGTGAAGCGTACAAAAAACGTTTCAGACAAGTGGATGCGGATGGCCGTCGTTGGACTGATGGCGATATAACAGCCAAAGGATTGTCTGGCGGCGGCTATACATATGAATACAAGGGGGCAACGTCATTATGGCGTGTGCCGCTGACAACGATGGAACGTCTTGACGCGGAGAACCGACTACACTTTACCAACACTGGAGGCATTCGTATAAAACGGTATCTGGATGAAATGCTGGGCGTGTCCGTACAAGATGTGATTGCCGATATTCCCCCCATCAACTCACAAGCAAAAGAGCGATTGGGCTACCCCACACAGAAACCCATCGCCTTACTTGAGCGCATTCTAGAAGTCAGCAGTAATGCAGGTGATGTTGTTCTTGATCCATTTTGCGGTTGCGGCACAACCATCGCCGCCGCTGAAAAGATGGATCGTCAATGGAGCGGTATCGACATCACCCATCTATCCATCGCCCTGCAAAAATACCGCCTGCAAGAGCATTTTCCCGAAGCTGAATTTGCCGTTGTCGGTGAGCCAGAGTCGGTGAAAGCGGCCGAATATCTGGCAAAGCAAGACCGTTTCCAATTTGAGTGGTGGGCGTTGTCGTTGGTCAGAGCGCGGCCGGGCAAAGCAACCACTGGAAGTAAAAAGGGAAAGAAAGGGGCGGACAAGGGGATTGATGGTGTGATCAACTTCATTGACGGCGCAAACCGCAAGCGGCAACGGGTGTTGGTGCAAGTCAAAAGCGGCAAAGTCAGCAGCCGTGACATCCGTGATCTGGTTGGCACAGTGGAGCGGGAGAAAGCGGCCATCGGCGTGTTCATCACCCTAAAACCGCCCAGCAAACCAATGAAGAAGGAAGCGGCATCGGCTGGTTTCTACAAATCGGCATTGTGGGCGGGCGACTTTCCTAAGATACAAATTCTAACGATTGAGGAGTTGTTGGCGGGCGCGTCCATCGCCATGCCGTCGGCTTTGCGTAGCTTCAAAAAGGCGGAACGGATTGATAAGAATCCTGCGGGGCAGAACGGGTTTGGGATTTAGGGATAAACGGCCGTTTGTCCCCTTCATATTTTGCATTTAAGGAGTTTATAACATATGGAAGCACGTAATAGAGATTTGACGGATTGGTACGGTAAGATAAAGCGTGGTGAAATTAAATTACCCTACTTTCAACGGCCTGAATCATGGGACCGATATCGTATATGCAGTTTGATAGAGACAATTATTCATAATTTGCCATTAGGAATCACGCTTGTATTGGACGTTGGGGAAAAAGAGAAATTCACTTCTCGATTTTTAGAGACTGCGGAACCAAAAAACTCAGGGCATATACGTGAACAGTTACTTGATGGACAACAACGATTAACGGCGTTGTGGCGAGTGTTGCATAACAATTATGTTCGGGAAACTTACTTTATCTATGTACAGCAATTTGATGATTATAAACATGACGAAGAACGTGCTGATAAGTCGGTTTTCTTTCGGGGGCGCTATGTTAAAAAAAATGGCAGGAAATACCCATTATGGTGTGACGATCCGTCTCAATGTCTAAACAGAGGATTTATCCCTACAAATTTATTAAAACCAGAAGACATGCAAGGCAAAATTGAGGAGTGGGCAGAAAAAGCAGTTGGCTCATGTCCGCAGGGTGATAATAAGCAAATTAATGAGTATTGGAAATCTAAAAATGAACTCGGAAATACAATCAGAGATTTACGAGAAATCGTAGCGCATTATAATTTGCCATATTTGTCCTTGCCCGTGCAAACTGAAAAAAGTGTAGCTCTTAATGTATTTATCAATATGAATACCAACAGCAAACCGCTATCAACCTATGATATTGTTGTTGCAGAAGTAGCAGGTACTACAGGAAAATCATTACACGATTTACAGGATGCGCTTAACAATGATGACCCTAATATAGTTAGATATTCCCCACTTTCAGATTTGATCTTAACCACTTCGGCACTTTTACAAAACACTTTGCCCAATCAAAGAGGGGCATGGAATATGGATAAACGAGTAATGGTAAAAAATTGGGACGTAATGAAGCGTGGATTAAGCCAAATGGCAGAATTTTTGCAAAGCGAGGGTATTTATGATCGGCAACGCCTGCCAACAAATGCAGTTCTCGCTGTAATTGCTGCGCTTTATGCTGATATACCTAAAGCTGGTGATAAACGTGGCGTAGATGAACTTCTCTTGAAAAAATATTTGTGGTATGCCTTTTTCACAGATCGATATGAAAATTCTGCGGCTACAAGTGCGTATGCTGATTTTGTAGCATTGCGTAAAGTTATACGCGGTGAACTCCAAGAAGACAGTATCCCCATTTTTAGAGATCATAAACTGGTAGAAACGGAAGAGCTATTAACTACGGAATGGCCGAATCGATCAACTATTCGTGGGCGTGCAATTCTTGCTGTTGCATGTCGATTAAAAGCATTTGATTTTGCAACAGGAGAACCACTGACTTTAAGCAATATCAAACCACGTCATTACCATCATGTTTACCCTGACGCTTTATTGAAAGAGGCAGAAATAAATGGTTCTTTAGCATTGAATTGTGCGTTAATTGTGGGTAAAACAAATATCTCAATTGGCAGAAAAGACCCGCTGGAATATATGAAAGATCGATACAAATGGACTTCCAAAGAAATTATAAAAGAGAGGCTCCAATCACATTTAATCCCGATTGACGAGTTGGCAAATGGTGGTTATCAAGGGATGTCTGACGAGCAAAAGATCAAGAAATTACAAATAGATTTTAGTGCATTTATTTATCGCCGAGCTGAGTTGATTATGAAAGCTGTGAAACTGCTTATTGACGGTCATCAGTTAAATGCTACTAAAATATATGAAATGTAAGGTGTAATGGGGAAAAACGGCCGTTTCTCCCCAAAAACCTGGCCTGACCCTCTATCACCGCCATCAGCAACACCCCATCAGCCGTCTGGAGGCATGTTACTGAATCCCGACACCCTCCCCCAGCCGCCTGAAAAGACTTACCAGTAGCCCGATACCCACGCCCAGCCGCCTGAGCAGGCTTACCAGCCTTCCGATACCCTCCCCCAGCCGCCTGAGCAGGCTTGCCAGTTTCCAGATACCCGCGCCCAGACAAGGTTTTTAGAACATCATTAAACCTGCTATACTGCCTGCGTGACCAATTCACAAGCGTTAATCAATTGCGTGACGCTTTCACTTTAGGCAGTCGCTATTGAGCAAACAGTCGTTTGATGCCGATTGCAGGAGATTTTTACGATGCCTTTTTACGTTCCACCCACCAGTGATCTAAACCGACTGCGCTTTTTACAGCGCACAGGCACATCAGCCACCGCCGATTCATTGGTTGGTGATGAGTATCTCAGCAGCAATACGCTTACCAAAGTAACCGCCCTTGCCGTTGAATTTGAGACCGCGTTAAACGCCATCTCCAGCACCCAGCGGACGCGCAGCAATAAAGCGTTGCAACGTGCCGAAGCGATAGCAGAACTGTCTGCCGCCGTGCGCGATCTGTGGGCGGTATTGCGCCGTCGTGTGCGCCGCCTGAAACAGCCCGCCAATGTCCTGCTCTTTTACGGGCTGCCCATAGACGGCGACACGCCCAACCCAACGACACAGGATAATTGGCTTCCCATCTCTCAAGAGGTGATAAACGGGGATGCGGAGGCGGTGGCCGATGGCTTCCCGCCAATGAGTAACCCGTCCGCAGCCGAATTACAACTGTTATTAGATGTTGCTACCGCAGAAGCGGGCGAAGCGGATGCGTCTGATCGTATATATGATAAAGCACAAGCAACAGTGGCCGATTTGCGCGTCAAAGTGAGTAAAATGATTGATGATGTTATGGCTGAATTGCGCTTCCGTCTGCGTGATGAGGACAGAGCCAGCCAGCGGCGCATCATGCGGACGTATGGGGCGACGTTTGGCTATCTGGAAGGGGAAGCGGCCGACGCTGATGATCAGGATGAGGAGGTGGTGGCGTAAATCAGAGTTGACAGGTTTTAAAAACCTGTCAACTCTTTCCGAAGATGTAAAAAACTGCCGTTAATAACGGCCGTTTCCATTCCTTCCTGAATGCACTGTACGCACCACATAATCCATCAGACGTAACATCTCAATAAATTGGGGCAAAGACTTGACAGGTTTCACAAGAGTCTCGCGTTTGATTATTTGTTGCGGGAATCGGAATTCCCGCAACCTCATACCAGACAAGTATCGGGAATTCCGATTCCCGATACAGGCATGATATATCATTGACAAACTTGAGCCAGGCTGTACTACTCTCCAGACCGTGCCGTAATGATTTCAATTCGCGTCAGGCTGTTGTCGTTAAGTCCGCATTCATACCGCGAACACCTTGATAGTTCCCACAACACCCTCTATAATTTTCAGCTTACGTTTTGAAACACTTGATTATTTTTCGGAATATGCCTAACTTTGAATTACACCTCAACCGCAGCGGGATGGCAGCTTTATGACGGGGACAAAAACGCGCCGAACCTTGACGCTCTCATTACGGCAACAACCCAGATTACGGCTCCCGCTATGAAGACGCGTTACATCTGGTTGGTCAATGCCGCCGTTCCCACGGATACCGCAGCTGGCGCTCACTCATTAACCATCACCGCCACTTCAGTCACATCACCATCTTTAACCACCTGGGATACGATGCCTTTGTGGGTTGGCGAGTGGGTCGCTCCGCCGCCGCCAAATCCATATCGTATTTACTTACCTCTTGTAATGCGTTGAGGGTATCCACTTGGTAATGGGACTTAAATAACTTACCCGTTTCATCAGTATCTTCTCAATTTTTTGGGGTGATTACAACAAATTAAGAAAGGAACAGATTGTGTCAGTCGAGTAAATTTGTTCCTTTCCCAATCTATTGTAATCATGTCCCCAATTTTTTGAAAAGATACATGATTTTGCTGAAAAACAAGGTGTCAGATATGCGTTGGTTGAAAGATCCTACGGTACAGTTCATTATTCTGTTTCCGATTCCAATACTGATTGGATTGACGGGTACGACGATAGGCGGGTTGTTTTCGCCCCTGAGCGTGCTTATTGCTTCTCTGTTGCTTTGCGTTGCCACAGCGCGTAGTTTGCGTTACGAATTGAGAGAGTATCCTTTTTGGAAAGCCGCTCTCAAAAGAATTGCTATGGAGTACGCGCTGGTTCCCATTGTTATGCTTTTTATTTTTTCGCTGATGGGTATTATTTTTGCCGTCGGCTCTCTGAGTATCCAACTGATCTGGCGATAGTTTGCGGGGGGCGGTGAATGCCGCTGCGACTTCGACAAGCAACAGCCACTCAGCCTCCGCTTGTTTTAGAAAAATCGCTCTGGCGCGGTCTTCCCCGCTCGCTGTGGCCAGTCTCCAGACCGTGCCACAATGACTTCAATTCGCGTTAGGCTGTTGCCATTAAGTTTATATTTACGCCTCCAACACCTTGATAATTCCCACAGCCCCCTCTACAATTTCCCCTATCGCACATGAAAGGAGACGTTACCAATGGAAATATGCTTGATTTTGGGGAAAACGGCCGTTTGTGAACTGGTCAAAGGTTAGTTGAATGCGATGTCATTCCTCACCCCCTTTGGGGATTCGGAATGACGTATCTTCAAGTAACCCTTGATTACTACAATAAACGGCCGTTTTTCTCTCCCAACCACTCTCAACCTCAAGCAATAGCACAATGCGCTAAATCCGCAGTATCATTGCGGATTTAGCGCATTGTGCTATCATATTTCCATGATACCCCGTCTAATCACCCCCAAAGTTTTAGAACTGTCACAAAAATTCCCCGTGATTGCCATCACAGGCCCCAGACAATCGGGGAAGACCACATTGATCAAGAACATCTTCCCCAACTACCGTTATTTCAATTTGGAAAATCCCGTAGAACGCGCATTTGCATCAGAAGAGCCGCAGCATTTTTTGGCGCAAAGCAAAAACATCATCATAGATGAAGTCCAGCGCGTTCCAGAGCTTTTTTCTTACATTCAGGTGATGGTTGACGATGATCCTGAGATGAAAGTTGTGCTTTCTGGCTCACAAAATTTTGAGTTCAACGCCAAAATCACGCAGACATTGGCGGGACGAGTGGCTAAATTTGTATTGCTCCCTTTCTCTTTGCGGGAGTTGAAAGAGTCACCCTATTGGGTTGAAGAGTACCGTGAATTCATCGTTTCAGGCTTTTATCCGCGCATTTATGACCATCAATTAAACCCTGCTGATTGGTATCCCAACTACATCGAAACGTATGTGGAGCGCGATGTGGCCGCTCTGCTCAATGTGGCAAATCGAGATAGATTTGTGAACTTTGTGACCAGTTGCGCCGCCAATGTCGGCAATGTGGTCAACTATACCAATTTGGCAAATAGTGTCGGCATTTCCCCCAATACGGTGAAGTCGTGGCTATCTATTTTGCGCCAAAGTTATATCATTTTTACCCTTCCCCCCTACTTCGCCAACATCAAAAAACAGTTGCGAAAATCACCCAAACTATATTTTTATGATATGGGGGTTTTGGCGCATTTTCTGGGGATTAAAGATGTTGATGGGTATGAAAGCCATTATCTAAAAGGGCAACTTTTTGAGAATTTCATTATCAGTGAACGTCTCAAGAAAAATCTGAATCAATACACACATCAGCGGTTTTTTTATTTGCGTGACAAGGCTGGGCATGAGGTGGATTTGGTTTATAAGGATGCGGGGGTGTTGCATTTGGTCGAAATCAAATCGGGGCGCACATATCAGCGCGGGATGAGTAAAAATTTGCTTTATTATCAATCATTATTGAATGTAGAAAGCAATCATATTGTGCTTTATAACGGAGAAGAGGAACAGCGCAGGAGTGCGTTTAGTTTGCTCCCTTGGCAGGAATGGCTTTTCCGTGAGTAACTGCTGCTTTCCCTGTTTTTTATGGGATGGATGTGGGAGAAAACGGCCGTTTACCCCATCAATTCCTAGTTTTCCCACAAAAACAAGGAGTTCAATTCCTAGTTTTTAGCCAAAAACTGGGAATCTGATATACTTTCAGCATGTTTACACGACAGTATGAACCCTTAGATCAATACCTACAAACGGGCAAAGTGTTGCTTATTTATGGCGCAAGGCGCGTCGGTAAAACAACTTTACTGCAAAATTATCTCAAGAATACACCTCTCAAATACAAACTCGATTCTGGCGATAACATTCGTACACAGCACACACTGGGATCGCAGGATTTTTCCCAAATCCTACCCTACGCCGAAGGGTACGAACTCATCACCATTGATGAAGCGCAAAACATCCCCAATATCGGGATGGCGTTAAAAATTCTCGTTGACCAACGCCCTGATCTGAAAATTATTGTGACAGGATCATCTTCCTTTGCCCTTGCTGGGCAAGTCGGAGAACCATTGACGGGACGGAAACACACCCTCACCCTGTACCCTTTGGCACAATCAGAATTTTTATCTACGCACAATCGCTTTGAATTAAAAGAAAATTTGGAAGCGTTTCTAATTTATGGCAGCTATCCAGAAGTGGCGGGGGCAACAACACGACAGGCCAAAATAGATGCCATCATGGAAATTGCAGATTCATACCTTATCAAAGATATTTTAACATTTGACCGCGTTCGTCATTCAAAAACATTACTTGATTTACTCAAATTATTAGCTTTTCAAGTTGGCTCAGAAGTGTCGTTGTCTGAATTGGGCGGTCAATTGGGGATGGATTATAAAACGGTCAATCGTTACCTTGATTTGCTTGAAAAAGCGTTTGTCATCGTTCGTGTTGGCGGGTTTAGCCGTAATTTACGCAAAGAAATTACAAAAAAAGCAAAGTATTATTT
>WFSA01000031.1 GCA_015486215.1 Anaerolineae bacterium
AACAGGCTAAGACGAACTTGGGACAAATGAGAGACAGCGTTGTTCATGCGATTGAACGCCAAGCGCAAGCTGCACAGAGTCAAAAGGTTGCTCAAGAGAAAGTTAAACAAGCCAGCCAAAGTGAAGATTATGAGGAAGCAAGCCGGGGGTTTGAAACGGCCGTTGAGACTTACAGCACAGGCGTGCGTTCCCTTGAAAATTTACCTGTCGCTGACAGCCGCTGGGCAAGAGAACTAAACCAAAAGGCGTTAGATTTCAAAACAGACGAGTTAGAAAAACCTCGTCAGGAAACCGTTCAGGAGAAAAAGTCTGCCGACCACAGTCAAAAAATAGTCGAGGAGGCACATCAAGACGCTTTAGAGCAAGAGCGACAATGCAGTGATGCAGATATAGCTTGTATGCGTATTGCAATTGACCGTTGGAAGGATGTAAATGAACTTTTGCCTAATTCCAATCGAGAAGCAGTTCGTCATAAAAATGAGTTAGACTCGAAAATACGAAAAAGGGAAGCTGCCATAAAAGCTAACTGGCGCAATATCGCTATTGTAGGCGTGGTTCTCATAGCTATAGCTATCTTGGCTTTTATGTATTTCTCCCAATCGGGACCCTTCACGCCGCCGCCGCCGCCAACGGCAACGCCTACTTTAACGCCCACAACGGTTCCTACCGCAACGGTTGCGCCAACGGAAACGCCGACCGTCACGCCATCGCCAACCATCACGCCGCTGCCTACAGGTACGGCTACATTGATGCCCACACCATTGCCAACGGCCGTGCCAACAGAAGAACCAATTATCTGTTTAGTCGCTGTCCGCAGTTGGGTACGCGACAAGCCAGGACCAATGCAAGGCGTTGGCTTAGGAATTATTCCCAATGGAAGCGGAGTCACTTGGTTAGCTACCATTATTTATGAAGATGACGAGTGGTATCACATTCGTTACATTGACGAAATAAGCGCACAAGAACAAGAAGCATTTATAGATGCCGCTTTTGTTGATTGCCCAGACTTGAATTAAGGAGAAAACATCATGGCACGTTATGCAATTTTGACTGATATTCACGCTAATTTGGAAGCGTTAGAGGCGGTGTTGTCCGATGCCGACAAAAATCGAATAGACGCTATTTGGTTCTTGGGCGATCTGGTTGTCTACGGCCCTAATCCCAATGAGTGCATTTCCCGATTACACAAAGCGATAGGCGCAGACAAGTGGCCGGGCATCTCTGTTATCGGCAACAATGATCAAGCGATTATTGAAGGAAAAGAGCCAGAAATGGTAGCCGATTTAATGGTTCAGGCAGGAGAAGTTTCGGTCGAAGCGCAAAAATACCGGGATGCCACCACTGAATGCCACCAATGGACAGTGGAGACGTTGACGGAAGAGAGTAAAAAACTGCTGTCCCAAATTGGGACGGGGCCGCGTAATGTATTAGCTAACAGCATTCTGGTTCATGCCAGCCCCTGCGATCCGGTAGGGATGGCGGGCAATTATTTGACTAACACGATGGAAGCTGAGGAAGCGTTCTATTGCTTGGGGCGCGACAAAAACATGTGCTTATTTGGGCATACTCATCTGACAACGTTATTCAGAGAAATTAGAACAGATCGCCCGTATAACAATTGTGAATTATTACAGCGTCAGGAATTAACAGGGAAAACGATTCCCTTAGATGGTCAGCGTTTGCTTATTAACCCCGGCAGCGTAGGCCAGCCGCGCGATGGCGACAATCGCGCCGCTTACGCTATTTTGGACGATGGCGCACATACGATTCAATTCCGTCGTGTGGAATATAGCCGTCAAAAAACATTACAAACATTAAAAAATTCAAGTTTAAGCGAAATGACCGTTTTAGCATTGCAAGACCGCTTAAACACAGCCAGATAGGAAGGAGATATTATGAGTAGAAATCGTAGACCACCGCAAAGAAAGCAACAACCGCCGAGCCGCGCTCGGCGCAAAGCGCCGTGGGAATCAAGCGGCCCGAATTGGTTTTTGGTGGGCGGCATTATTATTGTGTTGATTATTGTTGCTGGCGGCGGGTTCATGTTCACGCGAAACCGCACGCTGGCACAAATCACACCCACGCCTGCCAGCACACTTACCCCCACGATGACGGCAACGGCAACAGCGACAATGACTCCTACAACTGAGCCAACATTGACACCTGTGCCCACAGAAACGCCAACATCAATGCCGACATTAATGCCTGTCCCGACAGAAACGCCAACACCGTTATCTATTGCTTGCTCCGTAACTGTTGGCAGTTGGGTGCGCGATAAACCAGTGCAAGGCGTTGGTTTAGGGATTGTTTCTGCTGGGAGCGATATTGCTTGGTTAGAAACCATACCTCATGACGAGGGTGATTGGTATCGTATTCGCTATGTTGATGAATCCAGCGGACAAGAACAGGAAGCGTTTATAGACGCTCAATTTGTGGATTGTCCTGATTTACCATAGAGAACCTGATTTTTGGACAGTGCTTTGGGAATCAGATTCCTGAAACATTGCTTTCATATATGTATAGCGAGGATGGAAATTCTCGCTGCAAAGGAGATTTTTATCATGGGACGAAATACTAAAATAGGACGTAAAAAGGATACTCAAGGTTCACTTGTGGCTAGTTGGGTCAAAGCGGGATTGATTACAGGGGCATTGTTAATCGTCATCATTGTGGCGAATTCGCTCGTTAGTGAGGCTTCGTTGATTTGTTATCCCATACAATTTATCGCTTTTCTGGGTAATGGTGTTTTGGCAGCATACTTTGAACAAGGTGATTTCCAGAAGAAAAAACGAATTAGTGCTCAAACAAAGAATTATCATAAACCGAATTATATGGCAGTTGGTGCTGGGGCTGGTTTTGTTGTGTCCATCATTGCCACTGTTGTCTATTTAATCATTTGGTCACAATTGAGCGGATTGCTCCCGCCGGGATTGGACTTGCTGGTTAATTCGCCACTGTCCCTCATGGCTATTGATTCTATTGCCGCGATTGGTTTGGGAACGCTTGGCGGGTTGGTTGGCGGGCGCATTGTCTAATTGTAATACGGTTCATTGTCGTGCCATGCAGGTCAAGTTTATAAACTTGACCTGCGTGTCGCGTGACTAATTCCTATGAAATTACATCGTATTAGATTGTTGCTGTTTTTGCTTGCAGCTTGGCTGTTAGTTGGCTGTTGGCAAGAGAATGAGATTACCTTGTATAAGGACGAACAGTGGCAATTTGAGTCCAGCTTTACTTACAACCCCGATGAAATTCCTGAAATTGGGGCCAGCGTGCCGCTTTTGGAAGGGGTGTCGCTCGATGCCAGCAGCAGCCTGATGAATTCAGGGTTAACGGATATGGTTTTTAATGAAGCGATGTCTGTTTACCAGCAGTATGGGTATGATGCTTCGTGGGAAAAGAGTGAAGCGTTGCAAGGGGATATTACCTATACGGTACTGGTAGACGGTGCTGGTTGGAACAGTTTGGCCGATTTTATGGGCGGCGTGGGGCCAAATGCGTTCGATTTGCCTACGGCATCGGTGAATGTTGTGGAGTTGGGCGATGGCTCTTTGCATTTTACAGCGAATATGCCGCCAGATATGTTGGGCGGCTTTGGCGCGATGCTGATTCCGACGACGATGCAGGTGCGGGGCGGCCGTATCATTAGCAGTAATGCGGATGAAACACGGGGCGGGACGGCTATATGGCATAATCCAACTGGGTATGTGGAAGCGACATTAACGCCGGCATCTACAATCAATGGGGTTGTTATTGGCGCAATGGCCTTGATTGCTGTGATTGTTATTGGCGGCGGCGGTTATTTGTTGTTGCAGATGGGCGGCGGCGGTAGAAGAAGACCGCCATCTCGCCGTCGACGGAGACCATCTCCTGCGCCTAATCAGTCTAGAGGACACGGCCGTTTCTTTGGATAAGGAAATAAGCATATGAAGCAATCTGGAAAAAGACATCGCCCGCCCAAACCGCCGCAGAGATCGGCGCGAGGAAGACAGCAGCAGCCGCGTAATCAGGCGCAATCTATGCGCTGGTTGTATTGGTTGATTGGCGGCATCGTTCTGGCGGTCGTGGTTGTTGGCGGCATTTATCTCATGCCAGCACAAGAAACGGATGGGCAACTGGCATGGCTGCCTACCCGTGAACCTACCAGTACGCCAACGTTGACCCCTTTGCCGACGCTGGAACCAGATACATCACGGCGGCAATTGTTGGCAACATTGCAACGCTGGTCGGCGGGACAACAGTTTGGGATGGATTGTTTGGGAGCAATTTGTAATCAGCAGGTTATAGTTAGCTTTACGCTGCTAACGCCAGAGGTGTTAACTGACATTGTGCGTCAGGAACTATCGGGGCGAGTGTACACACAAGATGAGTTTGAGCAGGCAATGAACACATTAGAGCGACGTTTGCAGACCGATGAGCAATTAATCTTTTTGATGAGCGTTGCGCCAGATGCGCCTACCGCGCCTTTGCGTAGTGAATTCTCTCTAGGCTCGTTAGCGCATAACTTAATGCTGCATCTTCCCAATCGGCCAGCGCAAACACCCCTTTCCCTGGATTTTGTACTGGATCAACCTTTACCTGTTTCTGGGGGAGAGCCAATTCAAGGGTATGTCTCTTTTGCCAATCAAGATGAAAATGGGCAGGGGATAGTTGATTTGACAGCTAAAAACATCCCTTCACTGGCCTTGCAATTACAGATTGACGATGCCTTACATTCAGACAAAACAGCGTTGTCATGGCATGTGGATTTTGTGGCTTCGCCTCATCCCGACCCATTAGCCCCTACGCCCACACCAGACTCCAACGCCATGCCCACACCA
>WFSA01000032.1 GCA_015486215.1 Anaerolineae bacterium
TACAAAGACTTCCGCCAGCGTGTACTAGTATAGCTTGGCCTAAGTTCTTAGATGATATACGCCGCCTGTATCGGGAATCGGAATTCCCGATACCTATCTGGTGGAGCGTTGCGGGAATTCCGATTCCCGCAACAAATAACATACAAGGACTTCCGCCAGCGTGTACTAGGGTGATTGCAACCTTGCTTTAATTCGTGATCGAGATCGATTTTTTCGATTTTTGATCGCGAAAATGATCACGAAATGCGATCACGACAATCATAACGCACAAATTCCTCTCACCCCGCCAAAACTTGTTAAGCTATCCCCCCGCCTATACAATCCATTTTTGATTATTTTCTTGAAGTGAATACTTAGGGAAGGTTCGTTTGTAACTTTGGACTTTCAGGTGACAGGCACTTGCCAAGTGCCTGTCACCTTGGCCACAGTTATTTACGAGTTTTCCCTTAGGGACGAGGATTTATTTAACTACTAAAGTTGTCATTCCCGCCCCCACCTTCGTGAGGGTAAACTCTTGTAGGCGGGAATCCATGATTTCGCAGACTGTGGATTTCTGCTTTCGCAGAGCCTGTCTTCATGAAGATGGGGGAATGACAGATCGAAGTTTCGGGTTTTATTTAACCCTCATTCCTTATAACGAGATAGGAAGAACGGATGAATTGGATAAAGTATGGATGGGTGGTATTTCTATTGGCACTTGCTGCCTGCCGCCCACAATTATTAGACCCGCCGCGATTGGCAACAGCAACGGCCGTTGCCAATACCCCTCCCACTGCTGAATCTGCCGCCGAACCGGTTTTTATTTCTGCGCCAACCAGTTCCGCTGAAGCCGATCCCGCCGCCGAAACGGAAAGTGCAGGCCGCCTCAATCCGACGCTTGTCGTTTGGATCAACGAAACCTCCCCCGCACACGAAAGTGCGTTGCACCAACTCGCTGACGAATTCGGGCAAACGTATGGGATTGATGTGGAAATGGTTCTCATCCCCTATACCTTGCTGCCCGAACTGATGGAAACGGCCGTTCTCTCTGACACCATGCCCGATATCGTGCTACACCAGATGGCCTATAGCATCGGCTGGGCTGAACGGGGCATATTGGATGCTGAGGCTGCCGATGCTGTCGCTGACACATTGGGACGGGAGACCTTCGACCCTGATGGATTGAAGGTGAATACGTATAACGGCCGTTTGGCCGCCCTTCCCAGCGATGGATACCATCAAATTCTCATCTACCGCAAGGATTGGTTTGACGAAAACAAACTCGCCATCCCCAATAATTATGACGCAATGCTAGCTGCCGCCGAAGCGATTCACGATCCCGACAATTTGCGCTCTGGTTTTGTCATGCCGACCGAATCGAATCTTGTCACCACTCACGAAGGATTTGAGCAGATCGCCACAGCCAATGGCTGCGAACTCATTAACACAGAAGGCGAAGTGACCCTTCTCTCCCCCGCCTGCCAAGAAGCGATTGATTTTTATTACAGGATCGTCCATCAATTCAGCCCAGTCGGGGTGCAGACGGATACCAGCACCCAAAATGCGTATCTCAACGGCCGTACAGGAATGATCATCAGCACCCCGCATATCTTGCCCCAATTGGCGCACGCGGATGACGATTTGGCCGCCAACAGCGGCATCCTCACCGGCATCAGCGATGATAAAAACAGACCATCAGCCATGTTTGGCAACCTGACCAATCTGGGCATCACGACTGTTGCCAACCAAGAAGCAGCCTCCGCCTTTGCCATCTACTGGTTTGAGCAATTTTATACCGACTGGCTGGCAATTGAGTCTGAGGAAAAAGTACCGATGCGATGGGGAACGGCCGTTTCGCCCACGCAATTTATAGATAAATGGGGTACACTTCCGCTTGATGAAGATACGCCCAGTCTGACAGCATTATATGGAAGCGAAACCGTCGCCACTTTGCGCGATGGCATTGCCGACAGCAACCGCTGGGCATTTGCACAAGGTCAAGGGAGTTTAATTGCTGCGCTGTACAAAGATTTGACTTTCCCCGTCATTTTACAAGAGATGTTGAGCGGCTATTTTGGCACAGAAAAGACACGGTATGAGTTATACAGCAATACCGTTGAACTCATTCCCGATTATCCATACCCCATCACTCCTGAGCAAGAAGAAACCGTCGAATGAATAATTAAACAATGAACAATGAATAATTAACAATTGTTCATTGCTCATTGTTAATTGTTAACCATGAATTACGAAGAAGAGTATTTTGGCATTCTATCCAACGATAATTTATATTTGGACGCGATGATGGTCAAGCAAGTCGGCGCACAGGATAAAGAAATTCGTGTGTTACGCGTCTGGGTTCCCAAATATCCGCTCACTAAAACGAGCGTCATCACCTGCGCCCGCCAAGAGATGAAATCGTATCCGCCAAACAGCGGTATTGCCCATCTTGTCTTTGATCTGCGCGGCACGGGCGATAGTGACTCATTGCTGGGCAATAAAGATTACTACACCGATTTGCGCTCAATTAAAGCGTGGGCGCAAGAGCGATTTGGCAAAATCAACTTCGGTCTGCTCGGCTTCCCCTCGTCAGAACATAGCTCGGTGCATATGTGGCCGTTGCAACCCGGCTCTATGTTAGAGAGTTACCATTACTCCGCCAAAGGGCAAAATGTTTCGCCGCAAACGGTGCTGTATTTTTCCAGTTATGGCAATTTCAACCATCAAGATGAGGAGTATTGCGTCACATTGGCTGAGGAAGGGTACGATGTATATGGGATGGATATTTATCGCTATCTCTTACATGTCAGCGCAAAGGAAAAAATCACACCAAAAATGCTGGCGAAAGATATACAGTTACTCATTGATATGTTACCCTCCCCACCGATGATCATCGCCAAGCCGATGGCCGCAGGAATGGCGTTACTGTTAGCTGCAAATGTGCCGGCCATACGGGGCGCTCTCACGATTGGGCGAGCGCAATCGGGGTTGATGGCTAAACATATTTTTGATCATACAGACACGGCCGTTTTTGATTTACGCAAAGTGATAGGGAGTATCGCTCCCCGCCCCGTCGTTCTCATCCACCACAAAGGCAATGCGATGGGCGGCAACGAAAAACGGATGAACATTTTATTCAAAAATAGCAAAGAGCCTCATCGTTTAGAAAAAACGCAAAAAATAAGCGGCGGGCTGTTGCTAAACTTATTAGCTTGGATGGAGACCAAGCAGAGTTAGAGTATAGAACTAGAGCGTAGAGCTAGAAGGATGGATGCGTGAATCTTATCTTTTCCTCTCTATCTCCTTTCTCTATCTCCCTTCTCTATCTTCCATACAAATGATGATTGTAATTATGGCCGCACAGGCTACCTCTAAAAATAAAGCAGATGTAATCGCATGGGCAGAAGATGCTGGATTCGATACCCATTTCTCAGAAGGAGAAGAGACAACAATAATTGGTGTGATTGGCGACGGCCGTCCCGTCGTTAAAGAGCAAATCGGCCGTATGCCAGGCGTGGAACGGATCGTCCCCATTCTCAAACCATTCAAAATCGCCAGCCGCGAGTTCAAACAAAAAAATACCCATTTCAACATTGGCGGACATGAGATTGGCGGTAAAGGACTTGTCTTGATGGCTGGCCCCTGCTCTGTCGAAAGCCGCAGTCAAATTATCGAAACCGCCCACGCTGTCAAAGAAGCGGGCGCACATATTTTGCGCGGCGGCGCATATAAACCGCGCAGTTCACCCTACTCCTTTCAAGGGCTGGGCGAAGAAGGGTTGAAATATCTGGCCGAAGCACGCGAAGAGACGGGGCTGCCCATCATTACCGAAGTGATGGAGCCTGCGCTCGTGCCATTAGTGTGTGAATACGCTGATATTTTGCAGATTGGGGCGCGTAATATGCAAAATTACGCCTTGTTGCACGCGGTTGGCAAATCACAGCATCCCGTTTTGCTAAAACGCGGGATGAGCAGCTTGATTGAGGAGTGGTTGATGTCGGCCGAGTACATTCTTAGTCATGGCAACACTCGCGTTATGTTAAGTGAGCGCGGCATCCGCACTTTTGAAACGTACACCCGCAACACATTCGACATCAACGCCATCGCCGTCGCCAAGCATCTCTCCCATCTGCCCATCATCGCCGATCCCAGCCACGCGACAGGAAAGTGGGAATATGTGGCTGCGGCGGCCAAAGCGTCCATCGCCGCTGGTGCTGACGGCCTCATCATCGAAGTCCATCCCAACCCTGCTGAAGCGTTATCAGACGGAATGCAATCATTAAAGCCAGAACGATTCGCCAAATTGGTCACCGATATGCGTCGTGTCGCTTTAGCTGTAGATAGAGATATAACTAAGTGACAGTCACTTTGGTTTAAATAGCTCCTCAATGCTACTGATTTGCGAGGCGGCACTCTTCCAAACCATCAAGAGCAGATTCGGTGACATAAGAATGAGTGGCGGCGGCTGCTTCAAATAACGGTACAGCCTTTGAGCAGAGGGCGAGGTCTTTGCGGATGTAGGCGGTGGCAAGCATATTAAAAAAACGAGCGTTGAGATCGGTCGGTGCGCCGTATATATCTGTCGCTTTAGTGAGGGCTTCTATCGCTTTATCATAATTAGGGGCTTTGAAATACGCTTCCCCCAAACGGCCGTATGCGCGTGCCATATCAGGGTCTAACTCAATCGCCTTAATCGCATTCTCTTGTGCCAATGGAATTTCGCCTAATTGCAAATACATATACGCCAATCCATCATACGCGACTGCATTGGACGGATCAACATCAATCGCCTCGCGGAAAGTGAGGATCGCTTCAGGGGTGTTGCTGGTGCCAAAATAGTTATATGCCAAATTGATATGCAAATCTACCAGCGAGCGGTCAGCTTGGATACCGAGTTGATATTGTTCACGGGCGGCATTGTAATACCCTTGATAATCGTAGATATTGCCCATGTATAGATGGGCAATGGCGCTGCCGGGATCGAGAAGAATGGCTGTTTCCGCCGCCTCAAACGCGCGGTCATACTGTTCTGGATTATTGGGAAAGGTCAGCCCGCCGGCCTTATACGCATACGCCGTCGCATTATCAGGATTGATGAGTATCGCCTTATCGGCCGCCCGTACAGCTTCTGCATATTGTAAATCTGCCCCAGTGCCGTCCCCTAACGCCGCCAGCCTGTCCCCATTAGCAAGATACGCTGCTGAAACGGCCGTCCACACCCGATCATTATTTGATTCCAGCACAGTCACCTGCTCGGCAACGCTTAACGCCTCCTCCGCCTCACCCGTGCGTACCAATAGCTCAATCAAACGGATGAAAAATTCTGGATTTGTAGCATCCAGCTCAATCGCGGTGCGATAATACTCCGCTGCCTCCTCTAATTCGCCATCTTCCTTACTAAGATCGGCCAAAAGCGCGTATTCAGTAGCCGAACGGGTTGGCAACGGCGTTGGCGTAGGCAGCAACGCTTGAATCGCATTCTTCGCTGGCTCTGGGCGGGCAATAATATAAATGCCGCCAATAACAACGATAAACGCGACGAGGACGAACCAACAAGACGGCCCCTTTCTTGGATTTGGAGGAGTGCGTTTGATAATCATTTGGGGGGTGCGAGGCTGCGAAACTGCGGGGTTACGAAGTTCATTCAGCATCACTTCTCCACTCCGCTACTTTTTCTTGCGCTCTGTGAATAGCCACGCACCGAACAGTGTCCCTGCGGAAACGAGGGCGGCGGCAGCGAGCTTTTTTTTGCGGCTGTATCCGAGACCGTGACGCGCTTCGCGTTCGGCTTCGGTGGCGGCGATCCATTCAAAGGTCTCTAACATGCCTGTTTGTAACGGCCGTGTTTCCCATCCTAACGCTCTTTTTGCCTTATCCGCGCGGGCGATATAGGTCGTGCCAGCCATCGCCGCCGTCTCGCCGCTAAAAAATTCGGGCAGGGGGATGACGGAGCCAACGGCCGTTGCAAGCGGGGCAATAGGTTGGATAAATTTGCCCAGAACATGGAACGCGGGGCGGGAGCGACCAAGCAGATACGCCCAAAAATCCATCATCTCTCCAAGCGGCACTGATGGCCCCGCCAAAATATACGACTCGCCGATCTCTCCCTTCTCGGCCGCCAAAATATGCCCGTCAGCAACATCATCAACATGCACGTAAGAGAACACCGTATCCGATCCCATCACAATTGGCATTCCGCGATAGAACATCCGCATCATATTGGCAATTTGGCTCGTGTCCCCCGCTCCATAGACGACGCTGGGCAGCACGCAGACAATCGGCGCACCCTTATCAATCAACGGTTGGGCGACTTTGTAATGCGCCAGCCATTTTGTACGCGCATACTCACTGCCGAATGGCGCACCTTGATAGAATTCCTCATCAGCCATCACCCCGTGCGTATTGCCAAAAATGACGATACTACTCGTATATACAATTTTAGGGACGTTCAAGGCGTGGGCGAGGCGTAAGACATTGCGTGTGCCGCCAACATTGATCGCGTCCGCTTTGGCGGCCATCTTTTCGCCGCCGCCGATGTGATACCACGCAGCAATATGGAAGACGAGATCGCTGCCAGCCATCCCTTCACGCATGGAATCCACATCGGTGATGTCACCGCGCACAACTGTCGCCCCTAAATCGGCGACAATTTTGCCGCTTTGGGGTGACCGTGCCAGCGCGTATACATCGCAGCCGCGCTGGATAAGTTTACGCACTACAACTTGTCCGATGAATCCCGATCCACCTGTTATAAATGCTTTCATATGATTTCCCTACGGTGTGCAAGAGTATTGTCCGCATATTTCGCAGATTGACGCAGATAAGGCCATTCATGAAAAATAATGACAAACAAAATTTTGGGTGATTTAGATTTAGAAATGGTATCTTCTCAGTATTCTGGGGAGACTTGGCCAATTTTCCTAATGATACTCGTGTAAAATAAAGTGCTGATGAAATTTGTCAAGTCTTGTTCACGATTTATTGAGAAGATACTAGAAATGGCCTAAAACCATTCAATCTGCGCTAATCTGTGAAATATGCGGATTATTCTTTTCTGGTTTATCCAGATTAGGCATTATACCTTACCCTTTTCTGTTTGCTAACGTCAAATATAATGACTCATCATGTTTTTATTGGGCGCGGCAGTACTTTTCCGATCATTTCAGAATCTGTATCTGCCACAACGATGTATCCATTTGATTGCGGCTGATAGACAGCCAGCCACAGATACGCATGAGCCGCCTGTCTGGCTGCCGCCGTCAATAGCCAATTCGGGATTTTGCCGCTCAAAATCAAGCCGTTTTTGTGGGGAAGGGCGGGCAGCGGCAGCCGTTTAGGAGTTTGCCTATCCAGATATTGTGACTGGGTGTTCATATCTAAAATCAGATGCTCAGGATACTCCTCCATAATTGGATGCCATCCATGCTGCATCCCGCCCCTGTTTTCCTCAGCGATAATTGGTAGTTCGGGCGGCTCAATCCAGCCCAAGCGGGCATCGAATAACCAGACGGGAGCGGGAAGGGCGTGCAGGGAGAGTGCGGCATAAATCCAGTTGGGCGCACGGCCGTATATTGCCAGAGGAGTCTGTTCGGGCAGGTAATCCAGCAATGCGGGCAGTTGGTCAGGCCGCCAATAGCCGTCATCCATCCCCAAGGTACGCGCCAATTCGGGTAGATCGAGCGTCAATTCGACTGGTGACTGCTCCAGATGTGCCCGCGTCAACGCCTCTTCGCTGTAGGTAAAGCGGCGCGTCACTTTTTCGACCAACGCATCAAAAACAGCTCCCGTACTCACCGCCGACCGCTCTAAATCGGTGATAGTTCCAGTGACGGATGGGGTTGTGGTGAGGAGTTCATCACGGCCGTTTAACACAGATTTGAGATGGGCGATGACGGACAAATGCTGCCGCTCAGCGATGGCGTGCCAAACGGCCGTTCCTTCCACATACGCGGCAGCATCATCAGGACGGTCTGCGATCAACAAGATGGCATCGGTGCAAAGGGAGAAAACGGACTCCTGTTCTGACGTGGGCAGACCGCCGACATCAACAAGCAGCGGCAAATGCCGCTTTTGCAAATAAGAGGCGACTCTTGCCATAAAACGAGCATTGAATTTGCCCTTATTCCGTATCGTCTGCACGACCGCTTGATCGGCCTCGTTCGCCCAATCCCCCTCTCCGTCGGGACACGCCCGCAGCACATAATGCGGCACGCGCTTCGCCCGTAAGGCGCGGGTGAGATTGTAGACGAGTACAGATTTTCCAGAGTGCGGCGGGCCGCCGATCAGAATTGCGGGGAATAGATTCATGTTTATTTCCTTTTCTAATACTGTTCCTGTATTATATGATGAGTTCGTTGTTGCAGTATGGTCTAGTCTGAAAAATAATGATTCACAAATGACACAGATTACGCAGATAGTGCATTCAGTCAGATAAAATCTGTGGACAAGACTTGACAAATTTCATCAGCACTTTATTTTACACGAGTATCATTAGGAAAATTTGTCAAGTCTCCCCAGAGTACTGAGAAGATACTGATGGGACTTAAATACCTGTCACCTTGACAGGGAGCGTTTCTATGCAGTCTGGTAAACCAGTCGTTTTTATTGCCACATTGGGCGGACAGCCGCAGGTTGTCACGCTGGCTCTGGATGTGTTGCTGGCAAAAGGGGTGCATGTTGTTGAGGCCATCATCCTCTATCTCCCGCCTGAACATGGGGGAAACGGCCGTATTCACAACTCCCTCCGTAAACTGGATGCTGAATTGGGGAACGGCCGTTATGCCGCCCATCCCATCCGATACCGTCCCCATCCCATCCGTGCTGGAGCCGCCCTTTTGCATGACATTTACGACGAAGATGATGCCAATAGTACATGGGATGCCGTCAATCAACTTATCTCACAGCTAAAACGAGAGCGGCACACGCTGCATATCTGCATCAGCGGCGGACGGCGCATGCTGGGGCTGCTCACCATGTCGGCAGCGATGCTCCATTTTGGACATCAAGATATGTTGTGGCACATGCACACCCCTGACGACATTCGTCAACAAGTGAATGACGGTGCACTCATGCACCTGCCGCCCGATTCTGGCTTCCGTCTCATCCGTGTGCCGATGATGCCGTGGGGCAGCTACTTTCCCGCTTTACGCACGCTGTCGCAGCCCAATCCGCCCACAGATGATGTGCTTGCCGCTCCCCGCCGCCTGCTGGACGAGGCGGAAAATGAGAAATGCACGCTGCTACTCGCCCAGTTGACCAGTCGGCAGAAGGAGGTTCTTTTTGCCTTTGCCGATGGGCTGAACCCGCAATTGGTCGCCAAAAAGCTGTTCATATCCATCAAGACTGTGGATACGCATAAGACGGTCATTCTGGCGGAGTGCCGCAATATATGGAATTTGTCAAAGGACAGTTATCTGGATTATCGTTTTTTGGCTGATAAGTTTGAGGCATTTTCTGGTCTATAAACTAACAATCTACTTTATAGTATTGCATAACTTAACGTAAAAATGGAACGCGGATAGCCTCGCACGCAGATTTAACGGATAAACGCGGATAAAAAAAGAAAAAACCTGTGTTTGTTCGTTAAACTCGCCCCATCCGTGTCCTATTATTTTATAAAACTGGAGTATCTTCTCAGTATTCTGGGGAGACTTGACAAATTTTCTTAATGAATACTCGTGTAAAATAAAGCGCTGATGAAATTTGTCAAGTCTTGTCCACGATTTGTTGAGAAGATACAAACTGGACATGGTTCATTTTACACAAGATGATCTTTACACGTTGAGGGCGGGCACAAAGCCGCGCCCCTACAATTTACTCCCGTAGGGCGACCCTTGTGGCCGCCCCTTTATGGTCGCCTAATCACGCAACAACTGTAAAGATGATTTTCACCATTTTGAACTATGTCGATTTTTCTATCCGTATTCATCTGTGAAACTTGTGTACGATATTTTTACACCCCAGAAGGTTGACGGGAAACAATTTTTCCCGTCAACCTTCGTATGCGTCCATGTCAGCAGTGTAGCAGAGAAGCCAGTGAGAGAAATCAGAAGATACTCTGAGATAGTTCCGAATATCTTCTGATGAAAAACGAAAAAGGGCAGCTACAATAGATGGAATAAGGAGAAAAAGCCGCCAATTTATAATTGTTCGGAAGTACCTTTTCAATATTTTGGGGAGACTTGACAAATTTTCCTAATGATACTCGTGTAAAATAAAAGTGCTGACGAAATTTGTCAAGTCTTGTCCACGATTTGTTGAAAAGATACGTTCGGAAGTATTTTTATTATCGGGAGAATTTATGTCTACACATTTATTGCACATTCATATTGGCCCTATGCAGGCGTTTATTGCCTCTGCCCGCCGCACCCGCGACCTTTGGTTTGGTTCATGGTTGATGAGCGAGTTGAGCAAATCGGCGGCGCGGGGCATTGCCAAACCAAACAATGGCGATCAACTAATTTTCCCAGCGCAAGGGAGCGATTTAAGCGCGGACAGCGATTTGGGGGTGTCCAACAAAATTGTCGCGCTGGTTACCGACCCTGAATTGGCGGCAGCGGCGGCAAAATCGGCTTTGAATAAACGGTATGACGATCTGATTACGGCCGTATCGCTGGAACAAAAATTGCCGAAATCTTGGTCACTTGCGAAGGAACAACTGCATAGTTTTATCGAGTTTTACTGGGTTTCCTATCCGGTCAACGGCGATTATGCCAACGCCCGCAAATATGCCGATGCATTATTGGCGGCGCGCAAAAACAGCCGTACTTTCCAGCCAGTTGATTGGGATGGGACGGGGTTGCCTAAATCTTCGTTAAACGGCCGTATGGAAACCGTCACGCCCGAAAAGAAGGCGAATCAAACACAAGCGCAATACACCAAATTTATGTACAAGCAGTTCCGCGCCCGCCCCGGCGAGCAGTTATCCGGCGTTGACCTGCTCAAACGGCTGGGCAAAGCGGAGAATAATGACAAGTCCCGCTTCCCCAGCACGTCGCACATGGCGGCGATGCCGTTTTATGCTCAACTGGAAGCCAAAGAAGACGATCCAAAAGCGATACGCACATGGAAAACGTACTTTGAAGCGTTGTCAAACGAGATTAAAACGCATGAAACGGTCTATCACCAGCAAACAATTCCCTTTCTGGACACGTTAGATGGCGGTTTACTTTTCGAGTCTCGGTTGCTTGATTTTATGGAACAGGAGGAGGCACGGCCGTTAAAGAAAAAATTAACCGCCTTCCTGAATGCCGTCGGCATTACCCCCGCCCCCTATTACGTTCTGCTTGTTGGCGATGGGGATGGGATGGGGAAAGCGATAAACAAACTGAAAACAGAGGTTGAGCATCGCGCTTTTTCTGCGAAGTTAGCTGCATTTTCCAAAGACGCGAAAACGATTGTTGAAAGGCATGACGGAGCGGTTGTCTATGCGGGCGGCGATGATGTGCTGGCGATTTTGCCATTGCACACGGCCGTTTCTACAACCGCCACCCTTGCCCGATCATTCCAAAATCAAATGGACGGCCTCACTTTTTCCGCTGGCCTTGCCATCGTCCATCATCTGGAACCGCTGGAAGACGCGCTGGCGTTGGCACGAAAAGCAGAAGGGGAGGCCAAAGCATACACAAAGTGCATACTAAAGGAAGATGGTGACAAAGAA
>WFSA01000033.1 GCA_015486215.1 Anaerolineae bacterium
AATCAACGGACGAAACACCCCCTTCGTCTGACCACACAGGCGTTGCCCCCACCATCGCCCCCCACTTTTCTTCAGAAATCCCAATCACCCCGACGACAGAAATTGCCGCAGAGACATCGCCGACAGCCAAAGAAAATACAGACGTTGTACCAGCCGCGTCAAATACAGACTCCGCACCAACCGAAGAGAGCGCAGCCCCCGCGCCGTCCATCACCGCCGACATCTCTTTTGATGCAGCGGCGGACTCCATCCCCGTCTCCCCCCTGCTTTTAGGAACAAATATACCTGCATGGCTCGGCGCAGAGCGGCTCGCCGACCCTCTCTTTCGGGAGAGAGCGGCCGCGGCTGAGACGACAATTTACCGCATACCGGGCGGCAGTTGGAGCAATGGGTATAGCTGGCTCGCTTGTGAACGGGAAGGGGCGGGAATTGATGAAAATGATCAATGTGAATGGGGCTGGGCGGCACGGCCGTCTACCTTTATCCATTTCATACAAGCCGTTGACGGGGAGACGATGTATACCGTCAATTTGAACGGCACGGCCAAAGAAGCGGCGGCGGCGGTCGCCTTCTTCAACGGCGCGATTGATGATGATACCGTCATCGGCGAAGATGTGCGCGGGCGCGATTGGGGCAAGGTCAGCGATTGGGCGCAATTGCGGCAGGATAATGGCAATCCCGAACCGCTCAATGTGCGCTATTGGGAAGTTGGAAACGAAATCTACGGCGGCCAGTATGGCATGGGAACAAACTGCGATTTTGAATGGGGCTGGGAGTATGTGTGGACGTGCGACGGCCGTGAATATGTCAACGGTATCGGTGACGGTGCTGACCGCAAAGAGGGATTTATCGAGTTTCGCAGTGAAATGCAGAAAGTTGATGCCGCTATTATGGTCGGCGCGGTCGGGATAACGCCGCAAGGAGATTGGGGTGATTGGGGAAATCATGTCATCGAAGAAGCGGGGGGAACGATGGACTTTTATGTCATCCATGAGTACGCTTTTTCCAATCCACAGGCTGAGAATATATCGTATGCGGACGCTTTGGCGTATCCGCAAACCCATTGGCAAGATCTGACGGAGGATGCAACAGATTCATTTAAGAAATACGCTAACGGCCGTTCTATCCCCATCGCTATCACAGAACACAACCTCGTCGCCATTCAAGAAAATGATAATGACCAATGGATGAGGCGGGCCGTCAACATGCTGTTCATGGCCGACAGCATCGGCCAGATGGTGCAAAATGGGATCAGCGTTGCCAATCAGTGGGACTTTGCCAACGGCCGTCCTGACAACGACACCGATTATGGATTGATAGATGCCGACAGCTACGCCTACCATCCACAATACTACATCTATCCAATGTGGAGCCAATTTGGCTCCGAAATGTTACCCGTCACCTCCGCTTATGCGGCTGATACAACATTAAGTATGTATGCAGGCCGCGTTGATGAGCAAACAGTCACCCTGTTGGTAATCAATAAAACGGGCGAAGAGATCGTCTCTACCATTCAGATAGAAAATATCTCTGAGTTGAGCGGGGGAACGGCCGTTGTCGCTCAAGCAGATTCATTAGATGCAGACACCGTAACATTTAACGGCATTGACAACCCATCAGACATCAAGGATGCCCCCGCTATACCGCTTACCGATTTACAACTGCCTCTTTCACGCGCATTCCCGCCCTATTCGGTCACGCTTTTGCAAATAACAAGCGGAGGGGCAGAGTAGCGAAGTTTGACATGGTTCAAAAGTATCTTCTCAATAAATCGTGAACAAGACTTGACAAATTTCATCAGCACCTTATTTTACACGAGTATCATTAGGAAAATTTGTCAAGTCTCCCCAGAATACTGAGAAGATACGTTCAAAATAAGAAAAATCATCTTTACAATCCGTTGTCATATTGGGCGACCATAAAGGTTGTCCCTACAGGAGGAAAATCGTAGGGACAACCCTTGTGGTCGCCCTTAAACTGTAAAGATCATTTCGCATAAAATGAACCATGCCCAAAGTTATAGTAAGTTAGAAAATTGTGGATAACGCTCGGTAAATTGAATTTATCGGGCGTTGTTTGTTTAGAGCTTTTAGGGCAACCTGCTGGGTCGCCCAACTTTTATCAGTGTAATCGGCGCAATCAATTAGAAAACATGAATCTTATGAACAAAATGAATGCTGTATTTATACTGTCTTTTTTATTTTTATTTATCGCTTGCAATCCGACACCGCCAGCCAACAATCAGGACAATAGCGGAACAACTTCCCTTGAACAGAGCGAACTCATCCTTTACATTGCCCCCGAATTGGTCGAATGTGGCGGCGCGGAGGCAAAATTGTGCATGATGGTCAAAGAAAAAAAGGAGGAGGAGTACCGCCCCTTTTACGATCAGATTGATAACTTTGCCTATTATACGGAAGGATTTGAGTACAAAGTGCGTCTGTCGATTTCGCCTGTTGAAAATCCGTCAGCCGATGAGGCGCGTATGATTTATCGCGTGGTAGAGGTTATCAGCAAAACGGCCGTTTCCATCCCCGAAACCGCCCCCCTCACCTTTGAAGATAAGATGTGGCAGCTAGACAACTACCGTGCAGATGGACAGTTGATCGCAGCAACTACAAGCGGCTCATACACCTTCACCCCCGCCACCGAAAAATATCCCGCCCAAATAGATGGATTTACAGGCTGCAATAATATTAGTGTCACTTACACAATGGACGGACAAAAATTGACCTTTGGAATGGGAATCTCTACCCAAAAGGCGTGCGGCGAACTGATGGATAAGCAAGAAACGGGGATAAACACGGCTATGAGAAGCATCATCTCATACGATATGGATGGAGAGCGTTTGCTGATGATGGACAGTAGCGGCACGGTGCTGCTTCAATTTTCGGTGATCGAAGAGTTACCTTTGACGGATACCCTTTGGCAAGCGACCAGCGTGGATAATGGAGCGGGCGCATCCATCCAATTGCTGCCAGAAACGACGGTAACGGCCGTTTTCAGCAATAATAACAGCATCAGCGGCAACGCCAGTTGCAATATGTACAACACCACCTACGAAATACGCGGGGATGCCTTGCGCGTTGACCCGTCTATCATCACCACCCGCCGCGCTTGCACAGAGCCAATCGCCGCTCAAGAGGGACTGTTTTTGGCAGCATTGAGCAATGGGACACATTACAGTATTCGCGGCAATAGATTAGATTTGCGCGGGGAGGATGATGTTTTGTATCTCAGCTTTACGGCCGTTCCCCCGCTCCCGCTCATCGGCACAAGATGGAAAGCAATCGCGTATAACAGCGGCGGCGGGGCGATGGTCGGCGTGATGGATGGGACGATGATAACGGCCGTTTTTGACGAAGAAGGCAAATTCAGCGGCGATGCAGGTTGTAACAGCTACTTCAGCGACTACACAACTGACAACAGTTCCCTCCGCATCGGCAATGAATTAGCCAAAACGACGATGGATTGCCCTGACGAGAAGGTGATGACGCAAGAAAGCGGGTATACCGCCGCCCTGCGCGATGTCACCACGTACAGTATCAACGACAATACATTAGAACTCCATACAGCTGACGGCAGTCTTGCGGCCTCATATGTCGCTGTTAAAGAGCGCCATCTAGCCAATTCAGAGTGGACAATACACGCCTATAATGATGGTAACGGCGGGGTGGTGACTGTTATCGCCGACACAGACATAACGATGACTTTTGATGATGACGGGAATGTAAGCGGCTCAGCTGGGTGTAATCAGTATAACGGCCGTTATGAAGCGGGCAATGAGGCACTCTCTTTTGGCACTATCCAATCTACACAGAAAATGTGCATAGAGCCAAAAGTGATGGAACAAGAAGCCGCATTTTTAGCCGCGCTCACCACCGTCAACAGCTATCACATAGATGGCGACCAAATCATAATACGTGATGAGCATGGTTCTATCGCTATTCAGCTAAAAGCGGCGGAATAACACTTAGGGAAGGTTCGTTTTTAACTTTGGACTTTCAGGTGACAGGCACTTGGCAAGTGCCTGTCACCTTGGCCACAGTTATTTACGAGTTTTCCCTTACTGCCTAAAAACAAAAAAGGTCATGGTTCATTTTACGTAAGATGATCTTTACATTTTGAGGGCGGGCACAAGGCCGCGCCCCTACAATTTACTCCCGTAGGGGCGCGACCCTCGTGGTCGCCCAATCACGTAACAACTGTAAAGATGATTCACCCTAATTTGAACCATGTCCAAAAAAGAGGGTCAATTTTTCTAAAAAATTGACCCTCTTTTTTGCTATATAGTCAGTATAAAAGGCGGAGAGGGTGGGATTCGAACCCACGGTGACCGATAGGGCCACAACGCTTTTCGAGAGCGCCCCGATAAACCACTCTGGCACCTCTCCAGTATATTTGCACGTTTGAATGTTATTTTTTGTTTCGTAACATTCGGAAAAATTGTTGTAAAAGGTCGGCAGCTTCCGTTTCCAACACCGAGGAAATTACAGCCACATGATGATTAAACGCTTTGGCTGACAATACATCAACAATTGACCCGTCAGCCCCGAAGCGGGTGTCACGCGCACCGTAGACTAATCGAGGCAATCGCGCTTGAATCATCGCGCCAGCGCACATCGGGCAAGGTTCTAAGGTGCAGTAGAGGGTGACATCTAAGAGCCGCCAATTTTGCAGGAAAACGGCCGCTTCTCTTAAAGCGATCATCTCGGCGTGGGCAGTAGGGTCGTGCAACTCTTCTTTGCGATTAAACCCGCTTCCAATCACGTGCCCGTGATAGACAGCGATCGCGCCGACGGGAACTTCTTCTTGCTCCATCGCCCGCCGCGCCTGCGCTAATGCAACTTCCATCCACGCTTCATCTTCTTGTTCAGAAAAGGTCTCAATCATCACAATACCGATAGTATAACAGTCTGATTCCTACCTTGCCAATAATTCATGCTCTGGACTAGGGCAATTGCAACCTCCAAATCACATTGTTAAATCTCAAATTTACACCGTTTTTAGCAACTCCGCAATTGACATAACATGTGAATTGCGGGGAATTTATGCGTTATGATTGTTGTGATCGGTTTCGTGATCGGTTTTTTCGATTTTCGATCACGAATTAAGGCGAGGTTGCAATCGCCCTATGCTCTGGACTAGAGCGATTGCAACCTCCAGAATTGGGCACTGATTACGCTGATTTTCATTTCGGTTCTTCAAGTTTCCCCGTGAAAATGCATAATCACGGGAGTTGCCATAAAACCTTTATCTATTTATCTGTGC
>WFSA01000034.1 GCA_015486215.1 Anaerolineae bacterium
CAGCGGCGGGGAAGCCGTAGGAGTGTCCGCCAAATTGGGGCAGGCGATCAGAGGCGAGGAATGCGGGGAAGAAATCTGCTTCGTCGTCACCTAAGCCATAGGTGGGATCAGCGATATAAGAATCAACGCTGACAAGACCGTCGGCAACTTGATAAGCGGCTGCTTGGTTCTGATACGCAATGACGAGTCCGGGAACGTCGCCAGTGGTCAAACCAGCAATCATCTTGTCGTAAATTATGCCGTAATGACCAACAGCGTCACCATTAACGGTGATGCCATACTCATTCGTAGCATTAAATTCAGCGATAATACGATCGATTTCTTCTTGACGGGAGCCGCTGTCATACCGATGCCAGAAGGTGACTTCTGTCCCATCAAGGTCAATTTCACCAATGTTGCCATAAACATCATCCATACCAGCTGCATCGGTTGCTTCTTCTACAGTTTCTTCGACTGCATCGGTTGCTTCTTCTACAACTTCCTCGACTGCATCAGCGGCGGCGGCGGCTTCATCAGCAGCGGCCTCTGCTGCTGCTTCTGCCTCTGCTGCTGCGGCTGCTGCTGCTGCTTCGGTCGTTGCCATTGCTTTATCAGCTTCTTCTTGAACATCTGCGGCCGCTTCTTCTACGGCTACTTCGATTGAGTCTGTCCCGCCGCAAGCTGCTAAGGAAAGCAGTAATGCTAAAATCAGGACAAATGAGGGTATTAATTTACTTTTTTTCATTGTTGGTATTCTCCTCCGAGAATTTCTCTTTTTCCTTTAATCAAGTTAATGTCAAACTTCTATCTATACGAGTTTTTTCATTTCTTACAATCGCATCACCTCCTATCGTGTAATGGACAATAGATACTGGATAATCAGAAAATTATCCAGTATCTATACTACTTATTCATTGTTAATTATTAAGCGTTCATTATTCGTCATTAACTACCCTTTCAGCCCGCTTTGGGACAGCCCTTCGATAAAAGTGCGTTGGGTGAGTGCATATAAGAATAGGATGGGTAGGATGGCTATCATGGAGCCAGCCATCTGCAATTGCGGCAGGCGGGATTCTTCGTCGAAGAATGCTTGCAACCCCATCGCAATCGGCCGCCACTCTTCGCTGCTGGTGACCAAGAGCGGCCATGCCAATTCGTTCCACGCGCCGATGAAGGCGAAGAGGAGGATGACGAATAGGGCTGATTTGGACATGGGGATGACAATTTGGATTAAGAAGCGAAGGTGGCCTGCGCCGTCGATGCGGGCTGCGTCCCACATTTCGTTGGGAATGGATTGGAAATGCTGCCGTAATAGGAAGATGGAGATGGCTGGTGCCATGAAGGGGATGGTTAGAGCCGGCCAATTATTGATCCAACAGTTCGCACTGCTGCAGAAGCTAAAGCCCATATTTTCGGCAAACCATCCTCCTGTGCCAAATATCTGGCCGATTTTGGTGACGAGAATGACGTTGGGCAGATTCATCACGATGCCGGGAATCATCAATGTTGCCAATAAGATGGCAAAAATAAGCTCTTTGCCAACAAAGTCCATGCGGGCAAAGGCGTAGGCGGCTAATGTTGCGAATATAACGGTGCCAGCTACGGAGATGATGGTGATTCGCACGGAGTTTGCCATGTATAGGCCAAATTTACCTTGCTGCCATGCGGCACAGTAATTGGTGAAGAAGGGGAGTCTAAAATGTTCTTCGCGTGCTTCTACGGCTGGTTTGCTGTAGTTACTGTACTGTTGTGCTTCTAGGGCGGCATCGGGGATGTCAACGATGAATCTGTCTTCGGTAACGATTTCGTTTTCACTGTTGATGAAGGTGTCTTTTGTATACAAAATACAGGGTGTGATGTCGCTTTTGGTGTCGATTGTGTAGCCGACGCCGGGTATAAGGCTGCGTTTTGATGTTGATTCCCCTGTTGTCATCAAGGATGTTCCGATCATGAAGAGGAAGGGGAAAATGGAGATGATCGCGTAACTGATGAGGATGACATACATGAGTATGTGTCCTATGTTTATGCGTTCTGCCAACGGCCGTTTATCTTTATTTTTAGGCATAGTGAACACTCCTTGCCGCAATGCGGTTTTGGATAAGGTAAAGAGTCAAGATTACAATGAATAATACGACTGCCATTGACGTAGAGTAACCGAATCGAGAGGCGCGTTGGAAAGTGACAAAGAAATGGACACTTGCCGCGTCCACTGTCCCTTGTGCGGCTGCCTCTCGCAACACATAAATATGATTAAATGCTTTAAATGTGCCGATAACAGATACGACAGAGAGGAAATACGTCGTCGGCGAGAGAAGGGGGAAGGTAATATGGCGGAAAAGTTGCCATGAGTTTGCCCCATCAATCTTTGCCGCTTCATATAAAGTGAAGGGAACATTGCCCAAGCCAGCCAAGAAGATGACCGTATCATAGCCAACATATACCCAGATGTTGTATAAGATGATGACGAACAGGGCTAGGCTGGGGCCGGCTGTCCAATTGGCAGCCGCTTCTATGCCGAATCCTGTTCCAATCGCGCTGATAGCGGATGCGGGTTCACGTAGCCAGCGAAGGGGGTCGCCGCCGAGCATGAGGAAGAATTGGTTGGCAACGCTTGATTCGCGCAGGTTGAACATCGCTTGAAAAATGCCGGCGGTGGCAACTGCAGGGGCGATGTAGGGAATGAAGAAGACGATGCGGAATAACCCCTTCCCTTTGATCGGTTGGTAAAGCATATAGGCTAATACCATTGAGATGCCTAGCTGCAAGGGAACGGTACCGAGTGAGTACCAGATGGTGACTGAGAGGGATTGGTAAAAATCAGCGTCTGCATCTGCGCTGACAACGGACCACATATTACCTAACCACACGCCGCCAGCGATGAGAATTGTGGCACCGATAATGGAGGCGACGAGTTTTAATGTGGAGTGTTGTTTTGCTCCCCATGTCCAAATCATATAGCCAGCGATGAGAACGATTAGGGCGGCACTGAGGTATTGCATACGAATGACAGCGAGGCCGTATCTGTCGGATGCGTGCAGAGAGGTGTAGGCGAATCGTCCCAGTATGATGGCGATGCCGGCGGTGATGGTAAAACTAACGGCCGTTACCGTGAAATCTGGTAAGGCTCTGCGAAAATTAGGGTGCGCGAGCTGCAATTGCAACCGGCGGGCGACGGTACTGAGAAGTATGCCGCCAATAATCACACCGAAGCCTACAGAAACATTGCCTAATCGTGCCGCTTCACCCGCCTCTATCGCTTCTTCCCATGCAAAAAAGGTGATGGCGCGAAGTAGCAGCTGCGTGATACCGTAAGTGATTACAGCACCAGGAATAAGCGCGAGGATGGGGGTGTAGAGGGGCAAATGTGCGGTTTTGGCTTTCTTAGTCGCGTTATATGCCGTGAAAATACTGGTAATGAGTAGCGCAATGACGATAATGCCAATAAAAACGTAGGTAACATCACCCATTGCGTTGACGTAATTATCAAGCCCGCGCCACGCATTTTGCTTGATACGCCATTTGTACAAACTGACATACCCAGCGAAAAAAATGGGGAATATACCGAATGTAAATATTATCAACAGGGCTGGGGTTAAAAATGCGTAGGCGGTTAAACTCTCTCGAACTATCCGCCATGTTTGGCCGGAAAAGAAACTAGTTTTGTGCTTGGAAACGGCCGTTTCCGTATTTGCACCTATTTCTACCGTCATTCCACTCTCCTTTTTGTTAGGATCGAATCAATTTGCGGGGATTATAGCACGGCTAAATGTCGTGACAATCCATCCGTTAATGAGACGGCCGTCTTCCATCCGATCAGCCGCTCCGTTTGCTCAACATCCGCAATTTGCATTGCATCTTCACCCGCACGATTGGGGAGATGGCCGATTAACGGCCGTCCTGATCCCCCCGCCAGCCTGTAAATTTTCTGCACCACTTCTCCCACGCTGGTCGCTGTGCCGCTGCCCAATTCGACTGTGGCTGCCGGCGGCAAATCGGCGTTTATCAGGGCGATAAGACCGCGTGCCACATCACTATTGTGAATCCAATCTCGTTTTTGACGGCCGTCGGTCATCGGAAAATCCGCACCAGCTTTGGCGGCGGCGATGGCGGCAGGAATGAGTGTTTTCGTAAACTGCCCTGCCCCATACGCCTGAAAAATCATCGCCCCGTGAATCGGCCAGCCATATTTTTTGGCTTGCAGACGGCAATAGTGCCAAACGGCCGTTTTGCTCATCCCATACGGATTCATCAACTGCCGTTCGCTCGGCGTGCGGGCGATGATGAGTTGTTTTACGGAACTACTCGTCTGGAAACAAGCGTTGACAAGATTCACTGTGCCATGAAAATTATGATCAAGAGCTATATCTAACTCTAAAAACGGATCCGTCGCACCCACCGCGGCTAAATGAATAACCACATCAGGCTGAGCACGGGCGATGGCATCCCGAACCGCAAACGCATCCCGCAAATCGGCACGGTATGTCTGCACTTTATCCCCAAACGGACTGGGACTGTTGTGCAAAAGCAACGAGATATTGTGGTGTGGGAGGAGGAGGAGGGGGATTAACGGCCGTGCGATAAACCCCGATCCTCCTGTTATAAAAATATGCATGATAAAAACGGCCGTTCACACTATCTTGGTAGTAAAATTCTGACATGGTTCAATTAAAGGCAACTTTCCTTTACAGTTCGACAAAATAATAGAACGCAGATAGGGGCGGATTTAACGGATAAACAAAGTTATATGATAAAACATTGGGGGTTGGTCATCGTTTCGGCCAACCCCATGATTGTCATTCCCGCGAAGGCGGGAATCCACTGCTCTAAAAGGAAATGGATGCCTGCCTTCGCAGGCATGACAATGGACGAAGGGATGACTATCCCCAAACATTATAAAGCAGCTTGTTTGTTTTTTGAACCATGTCAAAATTCTTATATAGTATACAAGAAAATAATCCGCAGATTACTAAAAACAAATCTGCGCTAATCTGCGTAATCTGCGGACAAATTTTTTCTAGTTCATCTTTTATTATTTCTTCCGTATCACTGTCCCATTTCTACAAAACCCTCCTTAACCCCGCTCACAAAATACATCTTGACCATCCCCTTATTCTTAGCCGCTACCTCACCCCGAGATTGACACTCAAAATGATCCTTAACATGCTCATAAGTTGTTTCAGAGATATTGATCTTGTTAACCTCACCCGACTGCTCCATACGAGCAGCCATAACCACACTGTCTCCCCAAATATCATAAGCGTACTTCTTTTTACCAACAATTCCCGCCACCACCGAACCACTGCTAATACCAACACGAATATCCCAGAAAGGAACTCCCTTTTCCTGATGCTCTTTTTTCACTTTTTCAACAAAATCAACCATATCCAATGCCGCACATGTGATATCTACCGCATGATTCTTATTAGGGCGTGGCAAACCACTCGCACACATATAACTGTCACCGATTGTTTTCAGCTTTTCAATACTATACTTCTCAATAATTCGATCAAACGCTGTAAAGTAATAATCAATCAACTCGACAAGTTCATTTGGCGAAAGTATTTCTGCGGAAATGGTGAAATTTCTAAAATCGGTAAATAGAATAGAGATATTTTCATATAGCACGGGAGCGACCTTCCCCCTCTGCTTAATCTCCTCAGCAACCTCCTCTGGAAGGATATTCTTTAGCAGCGTATCCGTTTTCTCTTGCTCTTGGGCCAGTGCGGCCTCAATCGCTTTTCGTTCACTAATATCCTCTTTAATAGCCAAATAATGAGTTGTTTTCCCATCTTGATCTTGCACAGGTGAGATAGTAGCCGCTTCCCAATACAACTCCCCACTCTTTTTACGGTTGATCATCTCACCTTGCCAAACCTCATTTTTAGCAATAGTTTCCCATAATTCACGATAAAATTCGGGCGGATGTTCACCCGAATTAAGCAGCCGGGTATTAGTGCCAATAGCTTCATCAAGCGTATACCCCGTAATACGCGTAAAAGCAGGATTGGCAAATTCAATAGTACCTTCCAAATCAGTGACAACGATAGTATTGCCGCTTTGCTCAACCGCACGAGATAATTTTCGCAACTCTTCCTCCGCCTTTTTTCTCTCAGAGATATTACGCGAAGCACCAATAACCTCAGTCGATTTTCCCTCTACATTAAACAGCAATGACATCGTAGTTTCCACCCAAATCGTAGAGCCATCTTTACAATAATTTTCTACTTCTACTGTTCGCAAAATAGTACGGCGTTCTTCTGGATTGCTCTTTCGAATACTTATCATCAACTCTGCAAAAGTTTCTCTAGCCTTTTGCAGAGAAATAGGGGGCAACGTTTGCTCCAATGTAAACTCCATCGCCTCCTCAACGGTATACCCTCTTTGCAACTGAACGGATGGACTGATATATGTAAAGTGCATATCCAATCCCATCATCCAAATTACATCAGTAGAATTATCTGCCAACAGGCGATAGCGCGCCTCACTCTTCTGAAGTTGCTCCTGGCTTGCTTTCAACGCCCTATCAGCCAATTTGCGCTCAGTAATATCCAGCGAGTACTCGATCATTTGAACTACATCCCCAGCTTCGTCAAGAATAGGGTACCCATGCACTTCCATTTGTACCGGATTCCCCTCTGCATCAACATGTATATGCTCCACCACAGCTGGAGATTTTGTATTCTGAACAATCTGTAAAGGGCAGGGATGTATTCGCCCGTCACAAGGTGTTTCACGCCCATGCGTCAAGGCATAACAAGTGTACATGCGATCCGCACCCAAAGCGCGTGCCGCAGAATTAGCAATCTCAATACTATAATCAGCGACATTGATAACATAAAACGGGCTGGCAACCGATTCGATAATACTATTCAAGAAAGAATTTTGCCGTTGAATCTTCTCCTTCTCCCATTTGCGTTGGCTGACATCATGTTTGATGGCGATAAAATGGGTAATCTCCCCTTTTCGGTTACGGGTAGGCGTAATGCTTTGCTCCTCAACATAAAAGCTGCCATCCTTGCGACGGTTAACGATCTCCCCTTCCCACGCCTCTCCCGATAAAATCCTTTTCCAAAGTTGGGCATAAAATTCGGGGGATTGCTGCCCTGAATTGAAGATACGCGGGGTTTCTCCCATAATTTCTGCCATTGAATAGCCCGTCAGTTGGGAGAAAGCAGGATTAGCCCATGTGATTTTTCCTTTTCTATTGGTGATAACAATACCGCTTGAACTGGCTTCAAGAGTAGCCGATTGTATACGCATAACTTCTTCAGCACGTTTGTTTTGTAATACAGCACCCAACTGTGCTGTTGCTACAGATATTAAATCAAGCATATATTGATCTTTACTATGTACCTGATCCATATAGAAAATCAATACAACGACAACCTCTCCCTCTTCATCCAAAATAGGAATCCCCAGAGATGTTTTGAGATTCGCTTCTTTAGCAAAATCTAAACGATGATAAATCTCTCGGGACTGTACAGAAATATCATTTTTCCATTCAATTTCCTTTGATGCCCACACACGCCCTGGAAGCCCTTTATTACGCGAAAAAGAGAATTGTAAACTAGCTTGGTTAAAGCGTTCTAACTGCTCTACGTTAGAGCCGTTACAGTAGCTGGCATCAACATTTTCCAATTGAGACTGATCCCTATTGGGAGTCCACGCTTCTCCAAAAGTCCATTTCGCCTGTTTTAATATAAGTTCTAAGGTTTTGTTCACAGCATCTCGAAAATCTTGTGCAATGCCGACCTCTTGAGTAATAGATAAGAGCATATCTGTAGCAGATTTCTGTTTAACCCGTTCGGTTATGTCATATAAAAATAGCAGGCGGCCTATTACGCGCCCACGTTTATCTTTTAGCGGCGTAATATGTACAGCAAAATTGTATATACCCACTGCATCTATACGTTTAACATCAAATGTGATTTCTACATGTTGGCTGCTATCGGTGCCATTACGGCATAATTTTTCTTCCAATTCAGGATAAGCAGAAACAATGTCACTGATTGGCCTCCCCGTAATACTGGCTTGCGAAATGCCCAAAATCATACGTGCCATAGGGTTAATGTCCACAACCTTATTCTTGGTATTTAGGACAATCAGCCCATCTCGCAAGCCGTCAATGATCTTATCTTTAGCAATAGGTATCAGCTCAATAATATGATAGCGAAATATCCCCCAGGCAAGCAACAACCCGCCGACAGAAATAGTAAGCGGGGCTGGATTTATATTATATGGAACCATATCCATAATATAAACGACAGATCCAAGCCCGTTAAGTCCAGAAAAAACCAGCAAAACTATAATTTGCCGTAAATATATGCTGTTCGAGTATATCAGGGTTGCGATAAGTTGAGCGACAGCAATGGTCAAGATGAGTCCCCCATAAACCATATTAACCCACCACCATATGCCTGGGGTAAAGGTAAGCAGCGTGAATGCTGGATTGCTTTTGAGTGTCGGGGTTATCCAAATTAATTCATGGAATTGATTTGTCCAAGCCAGCAGGATTGTAATGACGGGGATAATGAAAAACAAACTGATCTTGCGTGCGGTGAACTTATCCCGTCTGCCAGTGTATGTCATCACTAAAAACAACCACGTAACGGGAATGTTGGCTGCACCAAGATATTGTATTTTTGACCAAAAGATAACCCCTTCCAAATCAACAGCGAGAATTTCTAATCCGTAAAATAATGAAAACAAGAAGGCGGCAAACATCAAAGCGGCAAACCATGCTGCGCCTGAAATGGGGCGGAGATGCAATCCCCAAATGAACAGAGTTCCAGAAATGAGAAGGGTTATGAATATAAAAATGATGAAGGGGGTATATTGCCAGTACATTGTAAGAGTGGGTTATTATAGGAATAGGAGTATCTTCTCAGTATTCTGGGGAGACTTGACAAATTTTCTTAATGATACTCGTGTAAAATAAAGTGCTGACGAAATTTGTCAAGTCTTGTCCACGATTTATTGAGAAGATACTCAGCCATTGTCCAAATTAACCACAAAGACACGAAGAACACGAAGTTTTTTAAGATTTTCTTTGTGATCTTTGCTTCTTTGTGGTGAAATAATTGATAGGCTGAGTAGTTACCATAGATTGAGTATACAATCGCCCTGACCCCATTTGTAAGGCGATTGCAATTATGAAATTCATCAGTCGGGAGCAGGCTCAATTTCAAGCTGAACATACATAAATTCGAGCAAGTGCCCCCAACTATCAAACAACAAGTAGCGAGCCAAGGCACGCACATCATTAAAAAATGTGTCTTGTCGTCCCAGTTCTTCACGAACGAGACGATAAAGTTTGTTAGTGAGGTGGGAAACAGTATGTAGTAAAAACGCTAACAAATTAAGCGTCGTCAGCGTCATGGAAAGGTATTGGTCGCCATGTCCGAAGTTGTGTTTTAGATGATACCCTTTTGTTTTTAAGACATTGTTGTTCTCATTCTCGACTTTCCAACGTGTCCGCCCACATTCAACCAGTTCGGCTACATTGCCTTCAGTGATGGCGATATCGGTTGCCCAAGCATTATGGTAAAGAGTCTCATTGGTTTCTTTATGGGTAATTTGCAGTTCACACCAGTTGACCATGAGCGCATCATCCCCAGAACGCAAGGGAACATCATTCAGAAAACGATACGTCCACATCTCACTGTGTTTGCCATTCCACTTGCGAATCGAGACAGTATCTACTTTTCCGGCAGCGATAAAGGTATCCACCCACTGGTAAAGTGTCTGGTGTGAGTCAGGTTTACAAACAAAAAGAAAATGTAAATCGTGGTCGAGAATATGTTGACATAACGGCTGATTGGCGTATAAATCGTCCCCTAATAGAATAGCATTGAGGGTTGCATAGTGGGCGGCGTGCTGTTTGACCCAGCGTTTGCTGGCGGCTCGTTCACAATCTTGTTTCTCATGACCATCTTGCGGCACGATATATTCAGGCGGCAGCGCCAGAACATGGGGATTACGGGGAGCAACCATCACTGGCAAAATCGCCGTATGGTAGTTTTGTGTTTGCCCATTGTTTCTTTTTCTATGCAAACAGTTTTTACATTCAATTTCGTAAGAATTGAAGTATTCTGTTCCATCTAGACTTAGGAGAACATGGTTGCCGTCCAATACTTGGTACGCTTTCAACTTCCCCTGCTCGTTGGTCTGCTGCAAGATGGTGTGAAACTCGTCGTAGAAATGTTCTGGTGGCACGGGGTCAAGCATTTGGCGGATATGTTCATCGCACGGAATTTTCTTCATCTGAAACACTGTTTCCGCATTACTGCGACCTTTGCTTTTCTTCAGGGCCTTCTGACGGGCTAGAAATGAGGGTGACTGCGTGAAAAACACGGCGAAAGCTGCTTTCACGATATCTCCCATTTGGTACTGTATATTCTTCCCTGTTCGTCTATCGGGCAGGGTAGCACTCAATTTGGTCAATCGGGTGACACTTTGGTCAACGATGGTAGGATGTTTGCCTTTTTTCCTCTTGCGTTTCTTTTTCATAAGCAGACCATACCACTATTCACCCTATCCTTACACCCTTTTGCCATAATTGGAATTGCTGAAAAAACGGAGAACGGTTCCTGATTCATGCCGCAATGTGGTAGAATGGAAATAGATTATGTGGATGTATTTTGAGTAAGGAAGATATAAAGATGAAAAAAATAACTACAATCCCAAATGTTGTCATTAGAACAAGTCGTGGTTTAACAATTGCTGGCACACGGATTACTCTCTATACAATTATGGATCACCTTAAAGCTGAATGGCCGCCTCATTTGATTCAGGGTTGGTTCGGCTTGACAAATCTGCAAATTCAAGGCGTACTGGATTATATTGAAGCGCATCAAGAAGAAGTACAAGTTGAATATCAACAAGTTCTTAGGGAAGCTAAAGAAACAGAGCGGTATTGGCGCGAATATAATCGGGAACACTTTGCCAGAGTTGCCGCTTTGCCTCCAAAACCGGGTCAAGAAAAAATACGCGCCAAACTTAAAGCCAGAAAAATGAAATGGACACAAAACCAATACGCTTTTTGAGCGATCACGACATCGAGGGATACGCTCAACTTCTGTGGGGAACATTAGTCTCCAGTGGGTGGCTTGATCTGGCGTGTCTGGAATTGGCAACTTTTTACGAAGTTGGTTTGCCTATTAACAGTAACGATAGGGAAGTATGGCGTTTTGCTCAAGCTAACGAGATGATTCTGATCACCAATAATCGGAATATGAAAGATGACACTTCGTTAGAACGCACTCTTAGAAATGAAAATCAGCCACATTCTTTGCCTGTTTTAACGATAGGTAACGTTGAGTATTTAGCATATTTAAACTATCGCGAGAAGTGTGTGGATGCGCTAGTTGAAATCAGTCTATATTTAGAGAACCATCTGGGCAGAGGAAGAATTTATATCCCATAAAACACAAATTGTCCCCTTTTGGGGTAAGTGAAAATTATTCACCATTCTTGATGCTTTAGAGGAAATGCAAACGGCCGTTAATAACGGCCGTTTTTGTTTTTCTATCGGGCAGGGGGGTTGTGGGGAAAACGGCCGTTTCAAGAATGAGACACCTCCGTGCATGATATTTTAGAGGGATGGCAAACGGCCGTTTCAAGAAACCACAACCTCATTTATAATAGACGCACTGGCAATTCAAGAAACGAGATGATTATGACAACAATGCAGCTACTCATCCCCACCCCTTCCGCTACTCCCGCGTATGTACCAACTTTACGGGCTGTCGGCGACCGAAATTGCCATTGTAGAAGGAGTAAACATCCCCGCCAGTGAAATTATTTTCTACCAAACAGAAGACGGACAAACAAAATTAGATGTTTGCCTTGAAGATGAAACGGTGTGGCTGACGCAACAACAGTTGGCAACGCTTTTGCAAACCAGCAAGCAAAATATCAGTCTTCGTATCCAAAATATCTACGATGAAGGCGAATTAGACAGAAAAGCAACGGTCAAGGAATCCTTGACAGTTCAAACGGAAGGTACACGACAGGGAGGCGTTGTCCGCTGCCCACGTCGAGTATGATAAATACAGGCAACAGCGTCTACAAGCCCCATCCCCTGTTGAAATACACTTCCTGGAAGCGGTAAATGAAGCCAGGCAGATTGAGAAG
>WFSA01000035.1 GCA_015486215.1 Anaerolineae bacterium
CAAATTTACACCGTTTTTAGCAGCTCCACAATTGACATAACATGTGAATTGCGGGGAATTTATACGTTACGATTGTCGTGATCGTATGTCGTGATCCGTTTCGTGATCGGTTTTTTCGATTTTCGATCACGAAAACGATGTATCTTCTCAATAAAGCGTGGACAAGACTTGACAAATTTCATCAGCACTTTATTTTACACGAGTATCATGTATCTTCTCAAAATTTCGGGGAGACTTGACAGGTTTTCTATAATATTTTCGTGTAAAACGCGAGACTCTTATGAAACCTGTCAAGTCTTTGCCCCAATTTATTGAGATGTTACAGTATCATTAAGAAAATTTGTCAAGTCTCCCCAGAATACTGAGAAGATACGTCTTCCGCTTGTCAAACGAGTAAAATTCACTCATATGGGAAGGATGTTACAAAAAAGATGACCGTGCATCAAACGATAACGGGGAGTGTCGAAAAAAAACAGGGACAGCGATCGCATTGATAAAAAAGGAGCGTATCTGTGAAATCATTGTCTATGAGTGAGCGTTTTTATTTATGCGTAAATTGAAAGTTGGAAAACCAGCACCAGATGTAGGACTTGTAACATTAGAGGGCAAACCATCCCGTCTTTCAGAGTATTGGGGAGAGGGGCGTTATGGCAACGGCCGTTCTGCCCTTCTCATCTTCATGCGCCATCTCGCTTGACTGCCCTGCCGAGATCATGTGATGCAGGTTGTGTCACACCAAGCAGCATTTGAAGCCGCCAACATTAACATCGTGACGATCTCATTTGGTACCGCCTATTGGGTAAATATGTGGCTGAATGAGACCAAATCCCCCTTTCCCTTTTTGCGGGATACAGAAAAATACGCTTACAAAGCGTACAATCTGGAATCATCCACATTACGCTCGTGGAGTCCGGCGACCATTCTTTATTATGCCAAAGCAAAATTGCAAGGGCGCGAAATTCTTAGTCAACGAGGGGACGCACATCAACTGGGCGGCGATTTTCTCATCGATCCACAAGGGGTAATCCGCCTGTCGCATCCGAGTTCTGATCCCACAGATCGGCCGTCGCTTGATGAATTGATGAAAGCAGTTTACAAAATAGGGTGATGAAATGTTTCAGGTGACAGGCACTTGTGACAGGCACTTGCCAAGTGCCTGTCACCTTGACTTTTTATGCGTCTGGTTGGGCTGGCTTATAGCGTAGCCAGACAAGTAGACCTGGCAGCAGGGCGGCCAAGCCAGCGGTGGCAAGAACGGCCGTTAATCCAATCCATTCCTCTGCAAAGCCAGACAGCCCCATCGCCAAAAAAGAAGAAGCCCCCAGCAACGCTTGCGAAACCCCCAGCACACGGCCGCGTAACTGTTCTGGAGCCGTTTGAAATGTCGTGTTGGAACTCGCTTGCACCATCACCATACCGACACCCGAAACCGCAGAAATTAGTAACGCGATGTATAGATTTGCAGCATGAGGCAGTAAGGCGACCATCACACCAGCTATCACTGCACCGATGGCGGCCAAGCGCGTGCGGTCAACCTGCGCCCCCCATTTTCCCATCATAATCGCACCTAGCAGCAGCCCCGCGCCCATAGATGACATCATCATGCCATAGCCGCCCGCGCCTACGCCCAGCGTCTCTTTGGCGATGACCACGCCCAGTACGCTGAGTGCGCCCGTCGCAAAATAGACCATTGATGACATCAGCAGACTTGCCATCACATCGCTGCGTGTACGGACGTAAGCAAAGCCGGCCTTCATATCGCTAAGGAAATTGTTTTTGCTTAGCGGTTGCGTGCGATGCGGCAGTATCAGCAAGCCGACAGCCAGCGCGGGGACAAAGAAGGTGATGGAATCTATGAAAAAAGCGGCATCCAGCCCGAATTTATCAATAACAAAGCCGCCAATCGCCGGCCCCAGCGCGATTGCACCCACATACGCCATCGAGAAAAGCGAATTGGCAGTGATCAACTGCTTCTCTGACACCAGATTGGGGATTGTGGCCGCGCGGGCGGGGATGAATAACTGATTGACGATGGACATAATCAGGTAAATACCGTATACCATCCGCAATGAGCTGGTAAAAGGAATGAGCAGAATGAGCAATCCTTGCGCCAGATTTGAGGCGACCATGACCCATTTACGATGAAGGCGATCTACCATCGCGCCGGCCGCGCTGCCCAAAATAAGGGCTGGCAACGCTTTTAACATCATCAAGGTGCTGACGGATGAGGCTGATGATGTTGACTCATACACCAGCATGATCAAGGCTACTGCCACCAATCGATCCCCTATCAATGAGATCGCTTCGCTGCCTAATAAGACATTGAATTTGGGTTGCCGTAAAACAGCATTAAAATTGCCGTGCTGTCTACTTTTTTCCCCTGCTGTCATAATAGTACAATCCCTTTGTCGCCATCTATTGTGATTGTATCCCCATTTCTGATGCGTATGGTGGCATCGTTTGTGCCTAAAACGGCCGGTAATCCATACTCCCGCGCTACCACACCAGAGTGGGAAAGTAGCCCGCCATAATCGGTGACCAATCCGGCGGCAATGCCGAACAAGGGTGTCCATGCGGGGGTAGTGGCGGGGGTGATCAGGATTTCGCCATATTGCAGTGTGCTAAAATCGGCGGGGCCGCACACGATACGCGCTTTGCCGCTGACTGTGCCGCTGCTGGCGGCGATGCCGTGTAAACTGTTGTTAGATGTGACGGTAACGGCCGTTTTTCTCTTGCCGCCAAGTGTCATCGGCGGACGCATTTTGTGATACCGTTTTAATGTAGCCCGCCGTTCTGTTATCAGTTGGATGGCAGTGGTAAGCAGATTATCATCGTCTTGTGATCCCACAAATTGAGCGACCAATGTCTGTATTTCAGCATTTTCTAGAAAGAAAATATCATCTTTTTCTTGCAATATGCCTGCTTCTTGTAGACGAGCTTCAAAAATGGCTAAAACACGGCGCAGAGTGGGCAAGGTCATCACCAGATAAAACTGTTGATTTTCACGCAAGCGGAAGTACGTTTGGGCGAGGGGCAGTGCACGGTCGAAAATAAGCCGTTTGGGCAGGGGAAGGCGTTCTCTTGCTTGGCGAACGGCCGCTTCTCGTGCTGCTGCCTGCCGTGCCTCTCCTTCTCCAGGATCGACAATTGCCTCATCTAAATAGACGCGAATCATCTCTAGAATCTGTTGCGGTTGCTCGATCCAAGTCGGGTGCATCATCTCATAGCGGGGGGCACGATGCCCATACTGCCGCAAAAAGGAGTTTAATCCAGTTAAAAAGGAGTTGCCGCCGGGCAAAACGACTATTTGTTCGCGCCAATCATCAGCCAATGGAGATGAAAGCAAGTGCCGCAACTGCTTATGCGGACGTGCCTGCACCGCTAACTGCCATAAGGCACGGTTTGTCTCCATTGTCATATTACCCGTCAATCCCGAAAGCATCGTCGTTGCTAAATGGCCGTTCTCATCGTTCAGCCAAGCGTGGGTAATCGCTTGTAGCAGTTGCAACGAGATTTCAGCGGCCACAATGCTGTAAGCGTGATTTTTTAGTAAGGGAGCTATCTGTGTATATTGTCCGATGAAGAGGGGCAGGAGGTCGGCCGTGCTGAATGATTCCCACTCGCGGTCTGCATCTTGGCGAACGGCCGTTACATACGTTTCCAGCAGATTGTCCCATTGGCGGTGTGTGGTGCGTATCAGTTTGCCCAGACGTGCGAATGTCATCAATAATGATGGTAAATCCTTGAGGGAGGGACGGGGCGAATCTTCTTTTGGTTCATCTGATTCTACTTCTACCGGCGGGCGGGCGGGGGATGAGGCAAATCCTTGCTTCAGCAAGGTGATATTGATATAAGGGATGCCATAAAATTGGTTAATTAACGGCGGAGAATTCTCAGGAAAAGAGCCGCCCATCACGCTCATGCTCATCTCAAGTGACGAAAAAAGCATATCGGCCGTAACCGACCATGTGAACGGAGTGATAGGCTCGGGATACCGTTCAATCAGCATGAGACGGCTCCACTCTGCACCCATCAAGTCAACTTTTTCCATTTGTTCTGGCAGGGCAGTGATGGGACGCGCTTGTAGAAGATGCAGGCCACCGTCGGCAAAACTCCATTCTAAATCCATCGGCCGCTTGGCGTGATTTTCAACAGCGCGACCCAATGTCGCCAATTGGCTGATCTGCTCGCTGTCGAGGACGGGCACATGTCGTTTTTCCTCTGGCACAGCTTGTTCGGCCGAGCCGGCGGCGGTGCGAATGGTCATCAGTTTTTTATCGGCAATCTGCTCATCTTTCACCTGTCCGTCCGTTTTATCTATGGTGATGGTATCTGGTGTAACCAGCCCGCTGACGACTGCTTCGCCTAATCCCCAAGCGGCGTTGATGACGATTTCGTCTCGTGCGCCGCTGACGGGGTTGGCGGTAAACAGCACGCCGGCCGAATCGGCGGCGATGAGTTCTTGCACGACAACGGCCATGCTGACTTCATCAGGGGCGATGTTTTCGCGCTTGCGATAGGTGACGGCGCGGTCTGTCCAGAGGGATGCCCAACAGTTTTGAACGGCCGTTTTCACCGCATCGATCCCCAGAACGTTGAGATAGGTATCTTGTTGACCAGCAAAGGATGCGCCTGGCAAATCTTCGGCAGTCGCAGAGGAGCGGACGGCAACGACCGTTTTCTCCAAGTGTCCATATGCAGTCGTCAGTTCGGCCAAAAGTGGCTTAGGCATGACGGCATGAGTGAAAAGCTCTCGAATAGATTGCTCACCCTGTCCACCTTGCCGTGCATGATTGATAATCTGTTCTTGCAAGCCATTAGCGGCCACAAAAGCAGTGTACGCCGTAGTTGTGAGGCAAAATCCAGCGGGAACGGGCATCCCTATCTGTGTCATTTCGCCTAAACTGGCTCCTTTCCCTCCCGCGAGAAGGATGTCGTGTTGGTTTAATTCTGAGAAAAATTTGATGTACTTCATGTTTTTTTCCTTGCAGACCGAACGGGCGGTCGTGCCTTTGGGCAAAGAGCTGACAGGTTTCATCACGGAATCTCGTTTATATGGGCATCATACTGAAATCTGTTAGTTCTCTGACTTTTTTAGGTGCTGATTCGTATCTTCTCAGTATTCTGGGGAGACTTGACAAATTTTCCTAATGATACTCGTGTAAAATAAAGTGCTGATGAAATTTATCAACTCTTGTCCACGATTTATTGAGAAGATACGCTGATTCCGTGATAGAAAATATCGAGAAGAGCGGCTGTTCCCGCTTTTGTTGTTAGCATTGGATGGGCTAACGCTATGGTTGATGTGACCTGACCAAGAATCATGGCAACGAGTATCTGTGCCGCTTTATCTGGATCGGTGTCACGGAAAATGCTGGCGGCTTGCCCTTGCACAATGGCGGCGGACACAAGGTTGGTGTGTGATTTCCAATAGGCGTGGAGCCGGGCATCGACGCGCTCGCGTCCAGCTGGCACTTCACGGCGCAGGACTTGTACAAGGCCGGCCGATTCTTGAAAGAGGGTGAGACTGGTGGAAACGGCCGTTTCTATTCGTCGTCGTGGATCAGGTTCCGTCAGCAAAGCTGTCAGTGTATCTTTATCAATGTTCAATTCCTCGTCGAGTAATGCCAATGCAATCGTCTGCTTGTCAGCAAAGTGATGGTAGATGGTCGATTTGCCGATGCCCGCTTCTTCTGCCAGTTGGCGCATAGAGGTAGCTGTATACCCTTGCTGAACGAACAAGCGATGGGCGGCGTTTAGAATAGTTTTGCGTGTATTTATCATTATTTATGTATCTTCTCAGTATTTTGGGGAGACTTGACAAATTTTCCTAATGGTACTCGTGTAAAATAAAGTGCTGATGAAATTTGTCAAGTCTTGTCCGCGATTTATTGAGAAGATACTTATTTATCTCTTTAGGCAGGATTTATTTAACTACCAAAGTCGTCATTCCCGCGCATTCGCTTTCGCAGTTGCGCGGGCGGCGGCTCGGCAGGATTTATTTACCTACCAAAGTCGTCATTCCCGCCCCATCCCCACCTTCGTGAGGACAGGCACTTCGTGAGGGTAAACTCTTTTAGGCGGGAATCTATGATTTCCCAGACTGTGGATTCCTGCCTTCGCAGAGCCTGCTCTTATGAAGATGGGGGAATGACAGATGGAAGTTTCGGGGGTTTATTTAATCCTCACTCCTTAACAAACCGAACGGTCGGTCGATTGAGAGGTATTATGCCAAATCAGAAGGATGTTGTCAACCTTTCAAATTATCTTTTACAAATAGAACTGAACGACCTTGAGTTCCGCAAGTTTGCGCCAAGTTGTGCTAGATCATTATAATAGACATATGAGCGATCAAAAAGAGCAATTTTTAACAAACGGTTTTGGGAATATTCTGTGGCTGGACATCGTAAACAGCGAACATTATGACGGTTTCGGAAATTTGACCGACCATCTCCAAGATAGTGAATGGATGGCGACGCTCTTAGAGCATTACCAATTTGCCAATATCGCGCGGAAGCAGCTGCCACAATATCTGCTTGACTTAAGAATATGGCTGCGGCATATCGCCCAAACGCTCGTCCAAAGTGCCCCCCTGACCAGCCGCGATATGGATACGCTGCGCGGCTATTTGGCAGAACCCGTACTTAGAACTCTCCATTATTCGGCCGATAAAGAAGAATACGCTTTCGCTTTCTAGCCCGTTCAATCCCATTGGCGTTGGATGCAGACTGAAATTGCGTTTTCATTAGTAAACATGTGTAACTTCTCAAAAAGTTGGGGGCATGAGTACAGCTAATTGGGAAAGGAACGAATTTAGTATCTTCTCAATAAATCGTGGACAAGACTTGACAAATTTCATTAGGAAAATTTGTCAAGTCATCCCAGAATACTGAGAAGATACTGTCCATTATGAAACGTATGAAAGGTAATTTCTTAATATCTTGGGTATGATGCGTATGGATGTATTTATTGTTATATTGAATTGGAATGCGGGCGACGATACGATCCGATGCGTTAAGAGCATGGATACGTGGCAGCGCGTGCGGCCAATGATTTGGGTTGTAGATAATGATTCATCTGATGACAGCGTTGTCCGCATTAGGGAAGCGTGTCCGTCGGTGCGGCTTATTAATAATGAGTGCAATATGGGCTTTTCGGGCGGCTCCAATCGAGGGATGGAGGCGGCACTGCGCGAGGGGGACGCGCCGATTTTGCTATTGAATAATGATGCCCGCATTGAGGAAGAGGCGGTCATTCAATTGGGGCAGACGCTTCAAGAAAACGAACAGATTGGGTTTGTGATGCCTCTTTTGTACGAGGAAGGAACGGGAAAACTGGTTACGGTCGGGAGAAGGAATCCCGTCACCCATTTAGAGGCGCGGATTATGGAACGGCCGAGGGATGCGTCTGTGATTGAGGTGGAAACGGTGTCGGGAACGGCCGTTCTCGTCAATCCAAATATGTTGCGGCAAATTGGATTGTTGGATGAGCAGTTTTTCTTTAGCGCAGAGATTGTTGATTTGTGCTTGCGGGGCAAGAAAGCTGGGTACAGTTCGGTGGTGGATGTGCGGGCGAAGGCGACCCATTCCGTTGATAGTTCACCCGCTCTGCGAAGCACATTATATGTTTACTATATCGTGCGTAATCGCTTTTTGATTTTGCGTAAACAGTACCCGTATAATGCGGCTTTGTTTCTCTTTTGGCTGATGTATTCGTCAGCGTTAGCGGGAAAATTTTTATTGGCGGGCGAACGGCCGTCGGCGCGGGCGACCATATTAGCCGTGCGGGATGGGATACGGGGGCGATTTGGCAATCAGAATGAGCGGCTGATGCCGATAGATAAGCGATGAACATTCTATACCATCTTCCCATTTTGCCACCGGCTATGCCAGAAGCGGAGGCGTTGTCACAAGAGATCGCCGCCTTGCGTGTAGCGTTTAATGGCGAGTTGATCTATCTGAACCCGAATCAATTCAGCCCCGTCTACTTGCCGCGTCTTGTATTTGGCTGGCATAAATTATGGCGAGTACGGCAGTTAGAATCCATGTACGGTATACACCATTTTTTTAACCCCGATCCATTCCCTTATCCCGTTTTATTGGCGTTCGGGAAACCTGTCATTTACTCGTTGGGCAGCGGGGTGGGGGATAAACGGCCGTCTCTCCCCTATTTCTCCCGTCTGGCTGCCATAACTGTCTACGATCAGCGTAGCTACCAAAAATTGCGCGGCTGGGGGTTGACGAATGTGCATCTGGTGCGCTCAGGGATTGATACAGGGAAATTCACGCACACGGCCGTTCCCCTCAAAAACAATATACGGCTGATGGTCGCCTCCGCCCCATGGACGGAAGCGCAATTTGTGAGCAAAGGGGTGGATGCGTTGTTGACGGCCGTTCAGCAGTTGCCCCAATTGCATTTAACCTTCCTCTGGCGCGGGCTGTTGTATGAGGAGATGATGGCACGAACGGCGCGGGCGGGAGTGGGGGATCGCGTGCAGGTAATCAATGAGCAGGTGGATGTGAACGAAATTTTGGCGCGTCAGCACGGCACGATCAATTTAGCCAGCGACGGAGCGATTATCAAAGCGTTCCCCCATTCGCTGCTCGATTCGTTGGCGGCAGGAAAGCCAGTGTTGGTGAGCAAGGTGATCAGCATGTCTGATTATGTCAAACAGACAGGCTGCGGCGTGATTGTGGATGAGGTGACAGCGGCGGGGGTGGTGACGGCCGTGCGTGCATTTGTAGAAAAGTATGAGAAGATGAGGAAAACGGCCGTTGCTGTCGGTCAGCAAGCGTTCAGGCAGGATAAAATGATACGATCATTCCAAAACGTGTACGCAACGGTCAGCCGATGAAAATTTTACATATCGTTCAAGGGTACGATCCCGTCGTCGGCGGCTCAGAATGGCTGGTCAAAAACCTGTCTGAACAGATGGTCTCCAAACATGGAGACGACGTAACCGTCTTTACCGCCGCCGCTACCAAGTCCGCCTATTTTTGGCGTGACGAAGGGGAAGCGATGCCCGTCGGCACAGAGATGATCAACGGCGTAACCGTCCGCCGTTTCCCCGTATCCAAACGGTTTCAATTTATCCGTATGGTGCTGGCACGCGGCTTTTACCGCCTCAAAGTGCCGTATCACGATTGGGCGAGAACGCTTCAACTCGGCCCCATCATCCCTGAACTGCCGCAAGCTATCGCCGAAAGTGGAGCCGATGTCGTCTTCGCCACCGCTTTCCCTTTTTTGCATATGTATTACGCCGTTTCGGAGGCAAAAAAGGCGGGTATTCCCGTCGTTTTGCTCGGTGCCATCCACACGGCCGATAAATGGGGCTACGACCGCAAAATGATGCTCGACATCATCCAACAAGCAGATGCGTATATCGCGCATACGACTTTTGAGCATGATTTTCTGGCGAGACGGGGGATCGCTCCGCAGAAAATAAGTGTGATCGGTGGCGGTGTTGATGCGGCAAACTTTGCAGGGGTGAGCGGAACGGCCGTGCGTCAACAATACAATCTAGGCGACGGTCTCGTCATCGTCGCCATGTCCCGCCAATCACAGCTCAAACGGTTGGACACGCTCATCCAAGCGATGCCCCGCATTTGGGAAGCATACCCGCAGGCGAAGCTGTTGATGGCGGGGGCAAAAACGGCGTATTCCGCCCATTTAGAGACGCTGATCGCCCAATTTCCCCCTGCACAACAAGCTCAACTCATCCAAATTCAAGATTTTCCAGAATCACAAAAACCGCATATTTTGGCTACGGCCGATATTTTTGTCCATCCCTCTGGCAACGAATCGTTTGGCATCGTCTTTGTGGAGGCGTGGGCGACGGGTAAACCTGTGATTGGAGCCAATACGGGGGCTGTCTCTTCGCTCATTGATGAAGGAAAGGATGGGCTGCTTTTTGAATACGGAAATGCGGATAGTTTGGCCGAAAAGGTAATCGCGCTGCTAGGCGATAAGGAGAAACGGCGGGCGATGGGGCTGAGCGGGCAGAAAAAGGTGTTGGCGAAATATAGTTGGGAACAAGTTTCTAACCAATTACGATCTGTGTACGAAGAGCTGACTGGCTTGGTTTGATCCGCAGATTACGCCGACTGCAGATAGGGATGCGCCTGCCATTCATGTGTACACGGATTGCAAGCCTTTTTGTAACTACTCAGCCCTTGCCCAAATTAACCACAAAGACACGAAGAACATAAGATTTTTTAAGATTTTCTTTGTGATCTTTGCTTCGTAACATCTCAATATTTCGGGGTGAGTATAACAAATTAAGGAAGGAGCAAATTGCGTCAGTCGAGTCAACCTGTTCTTTTCCAAATCTGCTGTACTCATGTCCCCAATTTATTGAGAAGACACTTTGGTATCTTCTCAATAAATCGTGGACAAGAGTCGACAAATTTCATCAGCACTTTATTTTACACGAGTATCATTAGGAAAATTTGTCAAGTCTCCCCAGAATACTGAGAAGATACATACTTTGCTCCTTTGTGGTGAAATAATTGATAGGCTGAGTAGTTACCTCTTTTTATCTGTGTTCACCTGGTGCGCCACGAAGCATACAACAACCAGTTGGTGAAAATCCACCCTGACTAATTTGTCATTTAGTCAGAAGAAGCAAGAACAATGCAGGCGGTGACGGCTGCAGTTGAAGCTCCTTGTAAGATGAAATCATAGCCGCATGATAATGCCTGTATTGACACGCGAAAGGAAACTGGGAATGACAAACGTGTAATTATTTTTTATGAATGGCCTAATGACTTCATCTTCTACTCTACTGGATAAATTCTTGTTCCGCAGCATATGATTAGGGCGATTGTAACCTCGCCTTAATTCGTGATCGTGATCGGTTTCGTGATCGAAAATCGAAAAAACCGATCACGAAACCGATCACGACATACGATCACGACAATCATAACGCATAAATTCCCCGCAACTCACATGTTATGTCAATTACGGAGCTACTAAAAACGGTGTAAATTTGGAATTTAACAGTGCGATTTGGAGGTTGCAATCGCCCTAGCATATGATAGAAGTTTGGGTTTGTTATTTGTTGCGGGAATCGGAATTCCCGCAACGCTCCACCAGATAGGTATCGGGAATTCCGATTCCCGATACAGGCAGCGTATATCATCTAAGAACTTCCGCCAAGCTATACTAGCATATGATAGAAGTTTGGGTTTATCCCACCTTGTCGCGGTTGTAGAAATTGTGATTAGGGAAATATAAGGAAGTAATGCAACAACATACACGATTTAACCTTGTATTGGCTTGGCTGATACATCTCTTTACAGCATCGGGGGCGGTGTGGGGCGTGTTGGCGATTCGTGCCATCAGCCACCAACAGTTGCTCCCCGCATTTTGGTATATGGCTTTGGCCGTTTTTATTGATGCTATTGACGGCACATTTGCACGATGGGTCAATAGCAAACAAGCTGTCCCTCATATTGATGGCGCATTGCTGGATAATATCGTCGATTATCTAAATTATACGATTGTCCCCGCCTATTTTGTACTGGAAACTAATCTCATTGCTTCTCCATTGAGAACGCCGGTGGCGGCCATGATTTTGTTGACATCCGCTTACCAATTCACGCAAGCGGATGCTAAAACGGCCGATCATTTTTTCAAAGGATTCCCCAGCTATTGGAATTTAGTCATTTGCTACATGTTTTTATGGGGATTGCACCCCAATACCAACTTTGCCATCCTGCTGTTTTTGGGTGTGATGGTATTCGTTCCCATCAAATATATTTACCCATCACGATTAGAGTATCTGACCCATAGTAAAAAGTTGCAGCAGCTTATGCTGGTGGCGACTATTTTATGGGGCGCGGCCTCCGCTGGTCTATTATGGGTGTACCCTCAGGCGAACCGGCCGTTGACACTGTTTATGATCGCCTTTTTCCTGCTTTATGTGCTGATCAGCGTCTATCGAACCTTCGTGCCTTTGCCCGAGAGGGCACCATTGTAGAAAATAATGCTTTTTTTGGCATGGTTCATTTTGTGCGAAATGATCTTTACAGTTTAAGGGCGATCACAAGGGTCGCCCCTACGATTTCCCCCCTTTATGGCCGCCCAGTATGACAACGAAAAAAAGCATCATTCCTGATTGATTATGAAAACAAATTTGCGATGGTTATATGCCATTATTCTTATTGCAATAGGGAGTGCGGTATCCGTCATTTCCCACTCTTCCCAAACGGTGTCGGCTCTGACGCAAACCCCATCCTCCACCCCATCCCCATCTGTCACCCCCTCTCCACCTCCGTCTATTACGCCCATGCTGATGGGAGTGCCGACGCGCGATTTGCGTTTTGGCATCGTTGAAGGATTCTGGGAGCCAGAAGAAGCGGCCGAACTCGGGGTCGGATGGGATCGGATTCTCTTTTATTGGCGCGAAATTCAGCCAAAAGATTCGGATGATTGGAATACTTTGCACGTTTATGAAGAGTGGCTGGCAGAGGCGGACGCACAAGGGCGGCAGGTGATGGGGCTGCTCAAAAATAGTCCCGCATGGGCGACGGATGGTTTGCCTGAGTCGGGATTGCCGCGCGGCCTTTATTTGCCGACGGATGACCCGGATAATTTATGGGCAAATTATGTGCGCCGTATCGCCCGCTATTACGGCCCGCTCGGCGTTCATCATTGGATTGTGTGGAATGAACCTGACATCCTGCTGGGTGAACACGGGCATGAGTTCACGGGAGGTGAGGCAGATTATTATCAGTTGGTCAAAGTGGCGTACACGGTGATGAAGGAAGAAGACCCAGAAGCGGTTATCCATTTGGCTGGGCTGACCTATTGGCATGATGTGGCAAACGGCCGTCGTCCCTATCTCGAACGCTTCTTAGAAGTCGTCACCGCCGATCCCGAAGCGGAAGAGAACGATTACTTTTTCGACGTGATCACCCTGCATATTTACTATCGTGTGCGAACCGTCCCCTCTATTGTGGCTGAAACGGATGCCATTCAACAAGAATTTGGGCTGGATAAGGAGATTTGGATCAACGAGACGAACACGACTGCCGCGTATGATCCTGAGTGGTGGACGGAAGTGCCGCCGTTTCCCATTAATTTAGATCAGCAAGCGTACTATTTGGTGCAGGCGTATGGATTGGGCTTTGCTGCTGGGGCGGACAGCATTGGCACCTACAAGCTGATAGATATTCATCTCCCGAAGGGGATGGAGTCGTTTGGTTTGTTGCGTCCTGATTTGAGCAAACGGCCAGTCTATTTTGCGTATCGAACGTTGGTTGAGCAATTGTCGGGGTTTACGGCCGTTTCGCAAGAGACCGATTGGGATCATCACCTTCTGACATTCGATATGCCCGATGGTGTGACCCATCTGCTCTGGGCGCGGTCGGGCAAAGGGATCGTTCTGGATGTGCCGGCGACGATGGATGAGGCTGTTTTGGTCAGTGTCGATGGGACGGAGACGGTTGTCACCTCTACCATCAGTGACACGTATTCGATCACTTTGCCCGGTGCAATCTGCACCGCCGAAGAGTGCCTCACAGGAGGCGAGCCGTTTTTTCTAGTGGAGAAATTCCCCGTCACCCCCACGCCGACGGCGGCCGCAACGGCAACCGCGGCCGCAACGGCAACCCCATCGGCCACGCTGACGCGAACGCCGCTGCCGACCGCCACACCATCGCCAACGCCAACAGTGACCATGTCCCCATCACCTACGCCGGTGAAAGAGTTGACCGCGCTTGTACCGACGGCAACGGTAACTGGCGCTGCCCCGCCTGAATCTGGGGTAGGCGCAAATTTATCTTATATTCTGTTTGGGTTGGCGGGGTTGATAACGGCCGTTGGCGGTTTTATCTGGTGGAAAGAGAAGTGAAGTGGTTCCAGACACGGGCGAAGGATAGTAGATAATCAAAACCTTTCCCCCCCGTGTCTGGCATTACAATACAGCGATTACTTACTCGTCTGCCATTTCCATGTGTCGGCGCACATGTCGTCCAGGGTGTAAACGGCCGTCCAGCCCAATTCCTCTTTCGCTTTTGTCGGATCGGCATATGTTTCGGCGATGTCACCAGCGCGGCGCGGGTAGATTTGGTACTTTATCGGTGTTCCGCACGCTTTGCCGAACGCTTTCACGATGTCCAAAACGGAGTAGCCAATGCCTGTGCCTAGATTGTATGTGACCAATCCCGGCCGTTCGGCCAATTTGTCTAATGCTTGCAAATGCCCTTGCGCTAAATCGACTACATGGATGTAATCGCGCACACCTGTGCCGTCGTGGGTGGGGTAATCGTCACCAAAAACGCGCAGATGGGGCAGGTCGCCGATGGCAACTTGGGCGATATAGGGCAATAAATTATTGGGAATGCCGTTGGGGTCTTCGCCGATTTTGCCGCTGGGATGGGCACCGACGGGGTTGAAATAACGGAGCAGGGCGATGTTTAAGCTGTTGTCAGCGACGTATAGATCGCGCAAAATCTCTTCGATCATGAATTTGGAACGGCCGTATGGGTTTGTCGTCGCCCCAATCGGAAAATCTTCCGTGATCGGAACTGTCGCAGGATCGCCATATACGGTGCATGAGGAGCTGAATACCAGATTCTTGACCCCGTGTGCCGCCATCACTTCGCATAAATTGAGCGTGCCGACGACGTTATTCTGATAATACAACATCGGCTTCTCAACCGACTCGCCGACCGCTTTTAATCCAGCAAAATGGATGACCGCCTCAGGCTTTTCGTCGGCAAAAATTGTGTCGACGGCCGCTTTATCACGCAGATCGGCTTGGTAAAAAACGGCCGTTTTCCCCGTAATATCCTCCACGCGCGTCACCGCGTCTTGTTTGCTATTGCTCAAATTGTCCACGATAACAATATCGTGATTGGCGTTTAAGAGTTCAACGGCCGTGTGGCTGCCAATGTAGCCGGTGCCGCCTGTGAGTAAAATTTTCATAAAAAAATTGTCAATTGCCAATTGTCAAGGTCGCCCGCCGCCAACGGCGTACGGAGTTGATTAAGTAAATTGCGTCGCAGGAATACAGCATCTGTTTGCTGATGATGCGCTCTTGCACTTTTCCCGTTGTCAGCAGATGCCGCCGAAACGTTCCTGCTAACAATCCTGATTCTATCGGAGGTGTGAAAAATTCGCCCCCTATTTTAACGACGATATTGCTGCTTGTCCCCTCTGTTACTTCGCCATCTTCATTCCATAGGATTGTTTCGCCGTAATTGGGGTTGCGGGCGTTGTCGTAGACGGTGCGATGGGTTGTTTTGTGATAGAGCCAACTATTGTCACGGGAAACGGCCGTTTTTGCCAAAACAACCCGCGCTGGATCGGGCAGCGGGGTGATGGGCGCGTGCGTAACCGTGATTTTCCCATCCTGCGCCAGTAGAAGCCGCACTTTTCTCGCTTCAACAAACTCAGCCGCTATCTGTTCCAAGCGTAGCCTGAGCTTGTCGAAGGCGAAGCGGTAATCGAAATACCGCGCTGAATCCCGCAACCGCTCCAAATGATAATCGAGCAGAACATACCCGCCATCAGGCTCCCACAGTAACGATTCTAATAAGGCGAAAGACGGCCGTTTTGCCCCCAAAACCTTCGCCTTCACCTTGCACTCTTCATACTCATCATCCGCCGTCGAATCCCAGACGATGCCGCCGCCGACCCCGTAAATTGCCCGCTTCTTCTGCCGATCCAACAGCACCGTGCGGATGGCCACATTAAATTGCACCTGCCGATTCGGGGCGATGAAGCCGATTGCGCCTGTATAAATGCCGCGCGGCGATGGCTCCAGCCGCTTGATCAGCTCCATCGTCCGCTTTTTGGGCGCACCGGTGATGGATGCACAAGGAAACATCGCCGCGATGATGTCAGCGATGGGTGCGTCCGTTCGTGCGGTCACCGTTGAGGTCATTTGCAGCACCGTTGGATACCGTTCAATTTCAAACAGGCGCGGTGTTTGCACGCTGCCGACCGTCGCCACCTGCCCCATATCATTGCGGATCATATCCACGATCATCACGTTTTCGGCACGATTCTTGACCGAGGCAGTCAGCCACGCCGCATTTTCATCATCTTCGGCTAATGTGCGCCCGCGAACGGCCGTCCCCTTCATCGGTTTGCTGTACAATTTTTCCCCGTCCAGCGCAAAAAATAGTTCTGGCGAGGCGGAGGCGATGGCGTAACGGCCGTTTTGGAAATTGTCATTCCCCACATAAGCCCCATATCCCGCCGCCTGATTCTGCATTAATTGGGTAAACAGGCCGATCCCATCCCCCTCAAAATCAGCCCGCAACGGAAACGTATAATTCACCTGATATGTGTTCCCCGCCGCAATCTCATTCTTAATACGGGCGATGGCTTTCCCATAATCCGCCGCCGACACGGAGGCTGACCATGACATATCTTTAGCGAAGCGTGAGCTTGTCGAAGGCGCAGCAGCAATTGGCGCATCATACAGCCCAAACCAAACTAACGGCAGCCCCTCCATCGGTGGATGCACGTCCAGCCCAAAGGCGGCGGCGGCCTCATAAGCGATAAATCCTGCGGCGGTACGGTTTTGATGGGAAACGGCCGTTTCCACCGCCCGCAGCACCCCCATCACCTCATCCGCCCGCCAAGCAGCAAACTCTTGAACAGGGGAAGAGAAATGGAGAAAACGGCCGTTATGCTGAACAATCATAATAATAATGAATAATGAATGGTTAATTGTGAATGAGCGGCGCACGATTTAGACGCGCACGCCCTTCATTACCCATTATTAGCTCGGGTTTGGGCGCGAATAAAAGAGAGGACGTAGCGCAAAGCATCCGCAGGATCGTCAGGGATGTAGCTTTCTTCAACGGCAGCATCATTACCATTATGAAAATGTTTGGGGTGGATGATGATATGAGGGTGGTCAGGCGCGTTATCATGGCGATGGATCAGCCCGCGTTTGGCACGCTGTTCCCAATGAAAGGAGTAGCGCGTCCCATCTGGGCTTAACCACACATCCAGAATCGTGCCATCGTGAATACGCAATCGCAGTTTGAGAGAAACAGCCGCGCGACGGCCGATTTGACGACTTTCCTTGATTACATCATTAAATTCATCTAACGCAATGCGTTCCAATGCGTTATACATGTCGTGTGAATGAAGCCTGCAACTGAAGCATACGCGCCCGATAGACCGCCAAATGTTCCCACTCAATCAACTCTTCCCAAGCAGGATGGCTATAAATATCGCCGCGCTCAATTTTGGCTTTAAGCTCTTTTGGGGTGTTGACTTCGTACCGATCTTGGAAGTCAGCGATGTCCATATCGGTCAAGCGCAACTCACGAGCCGTATACGCCCCAAAACTCTCCTGCCAGAGAAAATGGGGGTCTACATTTAATTCTTGGGCAACATCTTCTAGTACAGGAAACATAAAATTATTATATCCTTAGCCTAAAGTCTAAGCAATTTGGACATGTTGAGCTAAAGTGACAGTCACGGGGGTGTATAGTTTCGGATAAACCAAGTCCGTTCGCCCCGTGACTGTCACTTCCACTGAAAATAATGGGACGCGGATGGAGCGGATTTAACGAATAAACGCGGATGGAAAAAAGAAAAATCCGCGTTTATCCTAAGATTCTGCTGAAAAAAGGTCGATTTCGGAAAATTGACAGCTATGTACGCCGTTTTTACGAAGATTTTGACACGCACGAAGCATAATTTCTTTGCACGCTTCATTGCGGCGTATTTACGCGCAACATAGGCTTGATTTACTTGTTGTTGTGCGATTTTTAGCAACTCTCCAAAATGGAGCAAATTCAGTAGGGTCTAAAATCCTAAAAATCCGCGTCCTATCCTCTACACTAGATTGCAAAGATACTTATCTCTATCTTGAACCATGCCGCAATTTGAGAAGAACAACGGCTCACTCGTTGACCATTGACAATTGCTAAAGTGTCGGCCCTTTCGTCTTCTCCCCCAATCCCAGCGAGACCGACCGCTGGTACGCCGCCCAGATGCCGCGCGAGATGACCGTTCGCAAGCCGCCCTTTTCCATATGGTAGAGAGCTTCGGCCGTTGTGCCGCCCGGTGATGTGACCTGATTCCGTAATTCGGCCACATGCTTGCCCGACCGTTCCGCATAATCAACCGAGCCGCGCATCGTTTGCAACACCAGTTCAGACGCGATTCGTCGTGAAAATCCCATGTGAACGCCCGCGTCAATCATCGCTTCCATCATCATAAAGATGTACCCCGGCCCAGAGCCGCTCAACGCCGTCGCCATATCCATATACCGTTCGTCGTCTACCAGAACCTCTTTACCCAACGCGCCCAGCACCGCGCCCGCTTGCTCTTTGTGCAGGGCACTCACCTCTGACGTGGCTGTCCAGACGGTGATTCCCGCGCCGATTTGGCCGGGCGTATTGGGCATCGCCCGCACGACGGAAGCGTGTGCCACGCCATCCGCCAGCCGCTTGATGGGAATGCCCGCGAGGATGGAGATGAGCAAATCTTGCCGCCGCAGTTGACCGCGCACATCGGGCATCACCTTCGCCAGCGATTGCGGCTTGACGGCGAAGATGACGACTTGCCCGTTCTCGGCCGCTTCTGCGTTGCTTTGTGTCGTGTTTACGCCATATTTGTTATGCAGAAAACGTAATCGCTCGTCCCACGGGTCGGCGGCGATGATTTGATTCGGCTTGACCGTTTTCTGATGCAGCAAGCCGCGAATCATCGCTTCGGCCATCGTGCCGCTGCCAATAAATGAGATGGTTTGTTCATTAAACATAATTATTTTCCTGTAGGTCAAGTTTGCAAACTTGACCTACGATGATGCCTTCGCCTTACGGCCGATAGATACGCCTGTTACATTTTTCATATCACCCACATCAAAATAATCGCCGCCGACTTTATCATGACCAGCGTGATCGCTCGTAATAAAATTGCCATGTATATGGTAAATATCTCCATCATGACGTTCTGTTTTCAGAAGAATATCATCAATCAATGCACGAACTTCCACTTCCTTTTTTGGTGTTTTTCCGCATCGGATTGTTGGTATTTTGTCGGCGCGATAGATATTTAGAAGCTCTAGGGTGAAGAAGTGAGGGTCTTTTATTTGTTTACACGCTTCACAATTGCAGGCTGATGAAATTTGTCAAGTCTTGTCCACGATTTATTGAGAAGATACAAAGCATACATCACGCACTACGGGGCCGTGTTGCCACGCCTCAATATCCTCTGAGAATAATAGTTTATCATACAATGCAAGATGGAATCCTTGCGCGTAGTACAACAGTTTTTGTAGTTTTAGATTTGAGATTAGTTCACCGTACTCTTCACCTCGGTAAGCGTAATCTATAAAATAAGCTGATATGTCTATTGCCTTTAGCATAGTTGCACCTGCTTGAATATCCACGCTTCTATGTTGAGGTTTGGTTGAAGCTATATGGTAGCCAGCATGAACATAGATTTTGTATAAACTCCATTCTGCGTATCCTATTGCTACATTTCAAAAGTCGCAACAAACCCGTTCATTGTTTAACTGTAACAACTCAATATTTCGAGGTGAGTACAATAAATTAAGAAAGGAATAGATTGCGTCAGTTGAGTCAATCTGTTCTTTTCTGAATCTGCTGTACTCATGTTTCCAATTTTTTGAGAAGATACGTTTAGGAATGAGGATTAAATAAAATCGGAAACTTCCATCTGTTATTTCTGCGAAGGCAGGAATGACAATTTTGGTAGTTAAATAAACCCTCGTTCCTTAGGGAAAACTCGTAAATAACTGTGGCCAAGGTGACAGGCACTTGGCAAGTGCCTGTCACCTGAAAGTCCAAAGTTAAAAACGAACCTTCCCTTAGGGAAGGTCCGTAAACAACTTTGGAGTTTCATCATCGCCCCCCCACCCTAACCCTCCCCCTTTAGGGGGAGGGAACTTGCTCCCTCTCCCTTTGGGAGAGGGCTGGGGTGAGGGTAAAACGCCAAAGTTAAAAACGAGTGTTCCCTTATGCTCGTCATTTAAGAGAACAAGCTCAAAATCGGAGGGAGATTAATTATGATTTTGCTGGATAGCGACATAATGATCGATCTGCTGCGTCGATATCCACCAGCAATACGCTAGTTTGACACGTTGCCTGATAGTGAGGTGTTAATGATATCGGGATATGTCATGATGGAATTAATTCAAGGTTGTAAAAATAAAATAGAGATGGGAAAGGTGCAACGTGAATTAGCTGCCTATAGAGTTATTTGGCCTGCGCCCAACTATTGCGATGATGCATTGACCGTTTTTACAAAACATCACCTGAGTCACGGTGCTGGATTACTGGATACGCTTATAGGCTATACAGCAATATCGTTGACAATTCCATTGTACACATTTAACAAGAAACATTATCGCTTTATTCCAGAATTGCAGGCGATCCAACCTTATGAACGATAGTCAAACAAAGATGAACGTTGACGACGATACGCCTCGATTCTCCTATGTAAAATCTCGCCGAGAGGATGTTTTTCAAACAGCCTCTAAAGATAATAAATAAAAAATTATGCAAATTCATATCATAGACGAAGCACCGGAAGCGATTGGACCATATTGTCACGCAACGCAAGTTGGGGGGCTGGTTTTTTGCTCCGGACAAACGCCGCTCGATCCTGAAACGATGCAATTGGTCGGCTCGGACATCGAACAGCAGACGGAGCAGGTGTTGAACAACCTTTCTATTGTGCTGAATGGGTTGGGACTGACGTTGGGAAATGTGGTGAAAACGGCCGTTTTCCTCAAAGACATGGACGATTTTCAAGGTATGAACGCCGTCTACGCCCGCCTGTTCAGCAATCACAGACCCGCACGCACCACCATCGCCGTCAAACAAAACCCGCTGGACGCACTGGTTGAAATTGAGTGCATTGCTGAAATCAAAGAGTAAACGTAGTTCATATATTTAAGCACATTGGGCGATTCAGCGAATCGCCCCTACAGAAAGTAATTGTAGAGGGTAATTGTAGGGGCGACCCGCTGGGCCGCCCAAGACCTGATACAGCCAATAAAAGGAGTTAAACATGAGTGATTTACCCAAAAAAGCAAAAGTAGTCGTAATCGGAGCCGGCATCGTCGGCAACAGTATCGTCTATCATCTCGCCAAACTTGGCTGGGAAGATATGGTGTTGATTGATAAAGGGCCGCTGCCCAATCCCGGCGGTTCCACAGGCCACGCCTCCAACTTCCTCTTTTTGGCGACCCACGCCAAAGAGTTTGCCGAGTTGACGCTGGACAGCGTGAAATTGTACAAAGAGTTAGGCGTATACACCGAATGCGGCGGCATCGAAGTTGCCCGCACTGAGGCACGGATGGAAGAGTTCCGCCGCCTGATGGGATCAGCTAAAAAATGGGGCGTTGAAGCATATTACGTCACCCCCGAAGAAGTCAAAGAACTGGTTCCTTTCATTGATGAAGAGACCATTCTCGGCGGCCTCTATCAACCTGGGGTTGGTGTTGTCGATTCATTGCAAGCTGGAACATTAATGCGCGAATATGGGGAAGAAAAGGGTGTCCTCACCTCTCATCCCAATGTGGAAGTGATGGATATCGAGACCGAAGATGGCGCGATTAAAGCAGTCATCACCGACAAAGGACGGATCGAGACAGAATACGTCGTCATCGCTGCTGGTGTGTGGAGTCCGCGTCTCGCCAAAATGGCAGGAGCGACCATCCCCCTCACCCCGCAAGTTCACCAGATGATCTCTGTAGGGCCGATTGACATTTTGGCCGAAACAGACGGTGAACTTGGGTATCCCATCGTTCGTGACATGGATACGTTCATGTATGAACGGCAGAGCGGCAGCGATATGGAAGTCGGCTCATACGCCCATCGCGCTATTTTGGTTCACCCCGACGACATCCCCTCTAATGAAGAGGCTGAAATGTCACCGACGGAATTGCCCTTCACCGAAGATGATTTTGAACAACAATTTGAAGATTCATTAGAGCTGATGCCCGACATTTTGGGCGATGAAACGGCTGGTATCCGTCATGCGATCAACGGACTGCTCTCCCTCACCCCTGATGGGTATCCGCTGATTGGCGAGACACCAGAAGTCAAGAAATTATGGTCGGTAGCCGCCATCTGGATTAAAGAAGGGCCGGGCACAGGCCGCCTTGTCGCCGAGTGGATGACGCACGGCGAACCAGAGATTGATTGCCATCATTCCGACATTTCCCGCTTCTCCAACTACGCTCGCGGCGAATATCACAGCAATGAACGGACGGCCGAAGCGTTCATCAAAACATACGGTATCGTTCACCCGCGCGAACAGTGGATTTCTAATCGTAACGTGCGCGTCAGCCCGTATTACGCGATGCAGCAAGAGTTGGGCGCGGTCTTCTTTGAGACGGCTGGCTGGGAACGGCCGCAATGGTACGCCTCTAACGAAAAATTATTAGCCGAATTTGGCGATAAAGTGATGGATCGCCCCAACGAATGGGATTCGCGCTGGTGGTCGCCAATCATTAATGCCGAGCATTTGGCGATGCGCGAACGGGTAGGTATGGTCGATTTGACCGCCCTCTCCATCTTCGACATCAAAGGAAAAGGGGCGGCCGATTACATGCAAAAAATGGCGATGGCGCAGATGAAAGTCAAAGTCGGGCGCGGCGTTTACACCCCCATTTTAAGCTACAAAGGGGGCTTCAAATCTGACCTAACCATCTTGCGTATGGGCAAAGATCATTATCGTGTCATCACGGGCGGCAGCGACGGCCCGCGTGATATGAAATGGTTCAGCGACCATCTGCCCAGTGACGATTCCGTCTACATGGTAGATATGACCTCCGGCCTCTCCACCATCGGCGTGTGGGGGCCAAAAGCCCGCGAGCTGATGCAATCGCTCACCAAAACGGATATGTCTAATGAAGCGTTCCGTTATGGTTGGTGGCAGAATCTCCGTATTGACGGTGTAGAAGTGTTAGCGTTCCGTATCTCTTATGTCGGTGAACTTGGCTGGGAAATTTACGTCCCGATGGAGTACGCGCTTGGTATCGGCAAGAAAATCTGGGAAGCTGGTCAAGCATTTGGCATCGTTCCCGTCGGTATCGGCGTTTATGGCTCAACTGGCCGCTTGGAAAAAGGGTATCGCTTGATGAGCGCGGAATTGGATGCGGATTACAGTCCTGTGGAAGCGGGCTTATCACGTCCGAAGGTGAAACGGGCAGATTTCATCGGTAAGGAGGGGTATATGCAGGCGAGAAAAGAGGGGCCGACGGCCGTTCTCTGCACCCTCACCGTCGAAGACCACACCTCCAAATCAGGGGAAAAACGGTACTTGCAAGGCGGCGAGCCAATCCTCACCCTTGACGGCGAGATCATCGTGGACGCAAAAGGGCGACGCTCCTACGCCACATCGGCCGGCGACGGCCCATCACTCGGCAAACAAATCATATTAGCGTATCTGCCATTAGCGTACGCCAAAATTGACGAGAAACTGTACGTTGAATATATGGGCGAAAGTTATCCCGTGACAGTACGTTCGATTGACAGCACCCCCATATTTGATCCCACCAACGAACGGATGAAGTAGGCGGAGCAGGCAAAGTTACGGATTTGCGGAGTGGCAGGATCATTTCGCAAACTCCGTAAAATCTATTATGGAAATTTTAGTTTGTATAAAACGTGTGCCTGTAACGGCCGCTAAGGTGACATTGACGGCCGATGAGCAGGCGATTGATGCTAAATATCTGTCGTTTGCGCCCGGCCCGCATGAAGAGTGTGCCGTTGAAGAGGCGGTGCAAATTATTGAAAAGCACGGCGGCAAATCCACAGCGTTGACGCTGGGGACAGAAGATGCCATCGAACAGTTACGCTACGCCGCCTCCATCGGCATAGATGATCTGATTCTATTGGAAACAGACAGCGATTGGCCGCCCATGCCGACAGCAAAGGCGATTGCGGATGCTGTCCAAGAGCAAGGGCAGCCGTTTGACCTGCTTCTGTTTGGCAACGAATCAGCCAATACGGGCGGGTATCAAGTTGGTATCCGTGTCGCTCACGCGCTGGGGTTGCCCGTAGTGACTGGTGTAAAAAAGTTGGAGTTTGCCGATGGAAAGGCGACAGCTCATCGGCAAACGGCGAGTGGATGGGAGTTATATGAAGTGCCGTTACCGGCCGTTTTCACCATCAAAGAAGGGATTAATGTCCCGCGCTATCCATCCATCCCCCGCAAGTTGAAGGCGAAACGTAAGCCCATCCAGCGCATTGTCCCCGGAAAAGGGGATGTTGGGTTAGAAAAAGTACGCCTAACTGTGCCAGATGTTGAAGCGAGTGATGTCAACATTCTTGGACATGGTGCTGATGCCGCGCCGAAAGTTGTAGAGCTGCTCAAAGAGCTGGGGTTGGTGTGAGATGACGATATTAACAGTAATTGAACACGATCAAGGCGTTATTGAGCCGCTGACATTTGGCATGTTGACGGCCGCTCGTGAATTAGCATCAGACGCAGATGTGCCGCTCCATGCGGTGCTGATCGGTGCTGATGTGGAAGAGTTGGCGGATGGCTTGGGTGAGTATGGAGTAGAGGCTGTCTATCTAATGGAAGACGATGCGCTGGAGGCGTTCGCGCCTAATGCGTGGGCAGCTTGTGTGCTGACAGCGATGGATGAGGATGAGGTAACGGCCGTTGTCGGTTTAGGTAGCGAAATGAGCAATGAGATCATGGCGCATGTCGCCGCGCGTGCCGATCTGCCATTGGCGACCAACTGCATCGCCATCCAGCCCGAAGAGGATGAAGCGTGGGCGGTAACACGGTTACGCTGGGGCGGCACATTGCACGAAGAGGCAAAGCTGTACGGCGAACCCAAACTGTTGACCATTTTTGCATTAGGCATTGAGCCAGAAGAAGAGTCAGTCGATGTTGAAGTCATCGACGTTGAGCCTGCGTTGGAAGAAGCCGACCTGATGGTGCGTGTCGTCAGTCGTATTAAGCCAGAGCAGACGGGCATCTCATTGACCGATGCGCCAGTCGTCGTCAGCGGCGGACGGGGCGTTGGCAGTTCTGAAGGGTTCGCTATTCTGGACGAGTTGGCCGCTTTGTTGAATGGCGCGGTTGGGTGCTCGCGGGTTGTCACCAACAATGGGTGGCGGCCTCACTCAGAGCAAATTGGGCAGACGGGCGTGCGCGTCGCTCCTGAACTCTATATCGCTTGCGGTATCAGCGGAGCAACGCAGCATATGTCGGGTTGCAGCGGCGCAAAGCATCTGTTATCCATCAATAAAGACGAGCAGGCGGCCATTTTTACAAAGTCGGATACGGCCGTTGTTGGCGATCTGCATGTAGTCCTGCCAGCGATAATCGCTGAAATGAAGAAAAACTAGCAGCTTGTGTAAGGAGAAAGGAAAGATTCTCCTTTCTCCTTACACGACAATAAATCAGCAATTCCCGCTCCTTGACTGAAATAAAAATGGTTTTCGTAAAGATTCTGCCCTAAAACTTGATTTTTAGTCGAATAGCGCAACATAAAGCTACAGGAATTGCTGACAACAAGGCCATTTATGAAAAATAATTATACGTTTGTCATTCCCGTGAAGACGGGTATCCATATATTTTCGTAGGGCGATTGCAACCTCGCCTTAATTCGTGATCGTTTTCGTGATCAAAAATCGAAAAAACCGATCACGACGATCATAACGTATAAATTCCCCGCAATTCACATGTTATGTCAATTGCGGAGCTACTAAAAACGGTGTAAATTTGGAATTTAACAGTGCGATTTGGAGGTTGCAATCGCCCTATATGTTTTCGAGGAGTGGATTCCTGCCTTCGCAGAGCCTGCCCTCATGAAGTGCCTGTCCTCACGAAGGTGGGGATGGGGGGATGACAATTTGAAGTTCCGCAAGTTATTAAATTCTCGTCCCTTAACATATTCCCATAATCGACATGGTTCAAAATGGTGAATATCATCTTTACAGTTGTTGCGTGATTGGGCGACCACAAAATAAAGGGGCGACCACAAAGTGTAAAGATCATTTCACATAAAATGAACCATGTCCCATAATCTAATAAGTGAAGGAGGTGGTGTCGTCACAATAAAGTTCAACTTGGCAGCAAGAAAGAAGATGATTTTCAATACATATAAACCAGGAGAAAGAAGTGAAAATTAAAACAATCGTATTATTACTTGTCCTGTTGCTCACAGCATCCCTTATGGCAGCTTGCAACTCCCCCGATACCGAAGAAAAAGAAGATACTACCGCCGCTGAACCAGCAGCCGAAGAAGAAACGGCTGCTGAAGAGCCGACCGCCGAAGAACCAGCAGCCGATGAGGCGAAAGTGTTCAAAATCGGTATTCTTGGGCCCTTCACCGGCCCCAGTGCCCGTACAGGCGAAGAGTTCAAAGTTTCCGTCGAGATGGCGTTAGAAGCGATTGATTACACCATCGGCGAATACACCATCGAACCAGTATGGGTTGATTCCCAATCAGATCCCGAAAAAGCGACCCGTGCTTATGAAGAAGCTATCGTCAAAGATGGCATCCAAGCTGGTGTTTTGAATTGGCACAGTTCTGTCGCTGTAGCGGTGATGGAAGTTGCTGCCAAGCATAAAATCCCCCATTTCTTCGGCTTTGGCGCAACTGAGGTTGTCAACGATAAGTTCCTCGAAGATCAAGCGACGTATGGCTATTGGACATCCAAAGGGTGGCCGATTCCCAGTAAACTCTCCCAAAATTATGTCACGGCTCTTGAAGATGCGATTGCCGCCGGCGTATGGACTCCAGAAAACAAAACGGCCGCTGTCTATGGCGAAGATACTGACTGGGGACGCAGTTTCGGTGACGGCATCGGCGCACAGCTTGAAGAGGCTGGCTGGGAAGTGGTAGATTACCAATACTTCCCCATCGATCAAACCGAGTTCTACCCCTTGTTGAATAAATTCAAAGATCAAGATGTGGCGTTGATCGCGGGCACAAGCACCGCTCCGCCATCACTTTCTGCCTTCATCAAACAGGCTGATGAAGTGGGCATCACCTCTCTCATCGTTGCTGATGGTTTAGGCTGGGTCGGCGAATGGTATGAACTGACGGGCGACTCTTCCAACTATGTGCTGGATCAAATCCCAGGATGGACGACTGACGAGTCCAAAGCGTTTGCCGAAGCATTTGAGGCAAAAAGCGGCACGATTCCCAGCCCCTCTTCTGGTGGTCTTTCATATGACGGCATGAACTTCTTCATCAAAGTGATGCAAACGACGTTTGACGATGCTGGCGAGTTGAGCAGTGCGGCCGTTTACAGCACGGTGCAAGATAAAGTCTGGACTGGCGAATTGACCTATACAACGGCCGATGGCGCAATCGTGATGAGCAATTATGACTTTAGCGAGCCGCCAGACCCCATCGTCGGCAAAGGGTTCTACACATTCCCAGTTTTGCAATATATGGACGGCGATAGTCAAACGATATGGCCGCCCGAATTCCAAGAAGTAGATTTGCAACAGAAGCCATAACGGCCGTGAAATGTTCAATTTCTCCAAGAAGTTGAATTTTTGAAACGGTATTAACAATCGGTGAATGGTAGCCGGCAAAACCGGCTACCACTCATCATTGCCCTTTGGAGTGTGTATATGAGTGCTGTACTTGAAACAAACGAGGTGCTGAAAGTATTTGGCGGCTTAACGGCCGTTGATCACGTCACATTAAGCGTTCAGGAAGGCGAAATTTTTGGCATTATCGGCCCCAATGGAGCTGGCAAAACCACCTTCCTCAACTCAATAGCAGGAACATACGTCCCTGATGGCGGTCAGGTACGCTTTTTAGGCGAAGACACCACTGGATTTAGCTCCGACGCAATGTGTCGCAGAGGAATGGCACGCACCTTCCAAATCTCCAAACCATTCCCCAAGATGACCGCGCTAGAAAACGTGATGGTCGCTGCCACCTTTGGCAACAAAACGATAATCAAAAACCCAACCGCATTAGCCATTGAAAAATTAGCCTTTGTTGAATTCCCTATGCCAGTACACACACCGGCAGAAAGTTTAAACACCGTGCAATTAAAACGGCTTGACCTCGCCCGTGCATTAGCCAGCAATCCCCGCTTGCTACTGCTAGACGAATTGGCGGCAGGATTGACGACTGGCGAATTAGGCGATCTGATGGACATTATCCGCAAAATCAGAGACAGCGGCGTAACCATCATCATGATCGAACATATTATGCGTGTCATCATGGGATTATGTGACCGTCTAGCCGTCATCTATTACGGCGCAAAAATCGCCGAAGGCCCCACAATAGAAGTCGCACAAGACCCCAAAGTCGCTGAAGCGTATTTGGGCAAAAAGTACGACCTATAAACATAAAAAGCGCGGAATGAGGGTGAAAACACCCTGTATCCTTCATATATATAGAAGAGGAGGAATACCTTGCTGGAAATAAAAAATATCAACGCCGGTTATGGCTACTTACAAGTGTTATGGGATGTTTCGTTTAAGATTTCTAAAGGCGAATTTATCGCCTTAGTCGGACCGAACGGCGCAGGTAAATCCACCACGCTCAAAACCATCGCTGGTCTCATCAAGCCCAAAAGCGGCGACATTATATTTGACGGAAAGAATATCACTGGAACGCCGGCCAATTTAACCAACCGAATGGGAATTAGTTTCGTTTCCGAAAGTTTGAACCTATTTACAAATATGTCCATCTATGAAAACCTGCTCTTGGGCGCGTTCATCATTGAGGACAAACAGAAACAACTAGAAAACATTGATTTCGTTTTTGACCTATTTCCACGCCTGAAAGCACGGCGCAATCAGCTTGCCGGCACATTGAGCGGCGGCGAGCGCAAGATGTTGGCGATTGCACGCGGTATCATGTCCAACCCATCCTTACTCATGGTGGATGAGCCGTCTTTAGGATTGGCTCCTCGATTAACGCTGGATGTGTTTGACGCTTTGGAAGTGTTGCGTCAAAGCGGCATGACTATTTTGCTGGTGGAACAGAATGTCAATACAACCCTCCATATCACCGATAGAGGATATGTTTTGGAACAAGGGCAAGTGATTTTAGAAGGCCCCAGTCGAGAACTGCTAGAAAACGATCATGTAAAGAAGGCTTTTCTGGGTATTTGATGCGGGAGCAATTTGCCAAGCTGTTTTATGAGTAGCAAATTGCATGGCAAAAGGAGAGTGAACATATGAAGGAAGAAAAACTGCTTAAAGAACCGTTTTTGGTTGTGTTCAAACGCTGGATGATGTCAGCGGGCGGCATTACGATTACATTGGCTGTCGTGGCGGCCATCATAGCGACAATAGATTCTGGCCCGTTTATCATTGTAAATACAGTGGTCACCGGCGGCATGTGGGCATTGCTCTCTCTGGGTCTCTCGCTGGTTTTCGGCGTGATGAACATCCCCAATTTCGCTCATGGGGAGTTCTTTTTGATCGGCTCTATGACAGCTTATTTTGTCTTTAATCCGATGCGCCTGTACCTAAACGATAACCCTTCCGCATTTTTGAGTGCCATTGCCCCCTTTTTGGGCATATTTTTGGCATTCCTTGTGGGCGCATTGATGGGCATCATCATGGAAAAGCTGATTTTTTCGCCGTTGCGTAAACGCAGCCGCGATCAGTGGGTGATGAACTCTTTTTTGCTCACGGTGGGTATCTCAGTTGTCATTATCAACAATATCCAACTCATTTGGGGAGCTAATTTCAAAGGTATTCCCAGCTATTGGAATGTTGATCCATTAGAGTTTTTGGGCGTTCGCCTCTCGGTGGATCGGCTGGCGGCGTTATTGCTGTCTGTTATAACCTTAGCTATTTTTTGGTATTTCATGCGCCGCACCCAAACTGGACGAGCGGTGCGGGCGGTGGCGCAAGATGAGACTGGGGCGTTGCTGGTTGGCATCAACTTGAACAAAATTTTGTCGCTGACGATGGCATTGAGTGCTGGGTTGGCGGCGATGGCTGGTGCTAGTCTGCTATTTATGTTTCCTGCCTATCCTACGGCTGGACTAAAGCCGCTTTACGTGGCGTGGTATGTGGTCATTTTGGTCGGGCTGGGGAATGTGTCAGCGGCCGTTATCGGCGGATTCATCGTTGCCCTGCTGCAAACGCTGACTTCATACTATATTGGCACGGGCTGGGAGGATGTGATTCCAACGGCCGTTATTATTATCATGCTCATCTTCAAACCGTCGGGATTGTTCGGCAGTGTTGTCAAAGGCGTTCACGAGCAATAAAGGAGGAATAATCATATGAAAGATAACGCATACACAGGAACAACAAACAAAATTTCAATCAGTGATCAGATTACGGCCGCTTTAGGTTCATTAGGAATTACGCCAATCGGCCTATTGCTAATAATTGTTCTGTTAATTTTGCCCTTTATTCCTCCATTTAATCAGGAACATATTCTGCGCTGGCTGGTCAGCGCGGCACTCTTAGCCGCACAAGCGATTGCCTTCGACTTCACCACGGGCTACATCAACGTGGTCAACTTCGGCTTTGCCGCCTTTCTTGGGCTTGGCGCGTACACATCCGGCCTGTTGGCCGTAAATTTGGGGCTTTCGCCATGGATCGGCATCTTTGTCGGCGCGATTCCGGCCGCTTTGGTTGGATTGCTGACTGGTTTACTGACATTGAAACTACGCGGCATTTTTGCGGCTGTGATGGCATGGTTTATCGGGCTGGCTATGCTCGGTCTCACCCGTAATTTAGTAGACATCACACGCGGCCCGATGGGGTTGAGTACGCCAACATTGTTGGATACTTCCTCAAATCGGCCGTACTTCTACATTATCGTGGCGATGATGCTATTCACATACATCGTCTTACGCAAAGTTATCCATTCCCGATACGGCTTGGCATTTAGAGCAATTGGGCAAAACATGGACGCGGCACGGGCATCAGGCATCAATCCCACCTATTACCGCGTTTTCAACTTCACATTACAATGCTTGATCGCTGGCTGGCTGGGCGGATTTTACGCCCATTATTTCGGCATTTTGACCCCGCAAATCATGCTGACCTCACGCACCGTTGAGGTGCTGGCTATCGCCTACATCGGCGGGCGCGGCAGCTTATGGGGCGGCGCGGTCATCGCCTTCCCCTTCATTTTCTTGATCGAAGGATTACGCTCTAATTTGACGGCACTGCCCGGCCTGCATCTGGTCATCTATGGCTTGTTACTCGTCTTGGTTATGATCTTTTATCCGGGCGGCTTTGCTGAATTTTACAATAAGGCTTCCAATTGGGTTAAAACCGCAATGCGTAAATAATATCGGTTTTTAAGCTACAGACGTTCAACTTCATTGAAGAGTTGAACGTCCTGCTTGTACGGGGCGAGACGAACAGAGTGGATTTCACACTCCGCAAGGCTGAGGCAGAGCCTGATTTTTGAAAAGCAGTACCTATCTTCTCAATAAATCGTGGACAAGACTTGATAAATTTCATCAGCACTTTATTTTACACGAGTGCCATTAGGAAAATTTATCAAGTCTCCCCAGAATACTGAGAAGATACAGCAGTACGTTTAATTAAGGAGACAAAGTTATGTTGAAAAAAAGTAGAATCATTGTTCTTGTTTTGTTAACAATCGCTATCACCGCTATCTTGGCGGCTTGCGGTGGTGGAGAAAAAGAAAAACCAACCATCACCCTCATCGAAAATTCATGGCCGTCATCCGAGTTAAACGTCGCGGTGGCTGCCAATCTGCTCGAAAACGAGATGGGATTCCCCGTTGAAGTGATCTCGCTTGACGAGAGCGCACAGTGGGACGCGCTGGCCGCTGGTGATGCTGATGCCAGTTTAGAAATTTGGCCTTCTGGACACGGCGAACGCATCGCGCAATATATTGATGAGCAGCATGTAGTTGAAAATGGCGGCGAATTAGGGCCAATTGGGCTTATCGCTTGGTACGTGCCGACATATATGGTAGAAGAGGACCCTGCCTTAGCGACTTGGGAAGGGTATCTTGGCGCAGATGCGGCCGCTAAATTCTCAACGGCCGAAACTGGTGACAGCGGCACGTTCTTCGCCGGCCCTGCTGGATGGACACAGTACGATCAACAGATTATTGATAATCTGGGCATGGATTTCAAAGTGATCAACGCCGCTTCTGAAGATGCTCTATTAGCGCAAGTGACCGCTTCTTACGAACGGAAAGAGCCGATTTTGTTCTACTTCTATGAGCCGCACGTACTATTCACACGGATCGATCTGACACAGGTTGAACTGCCCCCGTACAGCGAAGAGTGTTACGCCAAAGCTGATGCCGGCGGCGTAGATTGTGCCTATCCCGGCGATGTATTGATGAAAATTATCAGTGCAAAATTAGAAGAAAAATCACCCGAAGCGCGTACCTTCCTCAAGAATTTCAATTACACAACGGCCGATCAAACAACAATGCTCGGTTATCTTGACCAAGATATGGACGTTAAAGAATCTGCCCAAAAATGGATTGATGACAACGAATCTGTTTGGAAAGCGTGGCTACCATAGAAGTTATAGGAATGAGGGTATCTTCTCAATAAATCGTGGACAAGAGTTGACAAATTTCATCAGCACTTTATTTTACACGAGTATCATTAGGAAAATTTGTCAACTCTCCCCAGAATACTGAGAAGATACGAATGAGGATTAAATAAAACCCAAAACTTCCATCTGTTATTCTCCCATCTTCATGAAGGCAGGCTCTGCAAAGGCAAGAATCCACAGTCTGAAAAATCATAGATTCCCGCCTAAAAGAGTTTACCCTCACGAAGTGCCTGTCCTCACGAAGGTGGGGATGGGGGCGGGAATGACAACTTTGGTAGTTAAACAAATCCTCGTTTCTAGAGTGACAAAGCAGCGATGTTGCGGAGTTGCGGAGTTGCGAAGTAGGTGAACTACTTCGCAACATCGCTGATTCGCCCCCTTGGAGTTCCCGTTATGAATAAACCTAAAATAAGTTTCCGTAATGTATGGAAAGTGTTTGGTCCGACACCTGAACATATTATTGAGACTGTTAAACCAGAAACGGCCGTTTCTGATATTCTAGCAAAGACAGGCCACGTTGTAGCCGTTCGTGACGTATCTTTTGATGTGTATGAGGGGGAAGTTTTTTGTGTGATGGGCTTATCTGGCAGCGGCAAATCTACATTAGTGCGCTGCTTGAGCCGCCTTATTGAGCCAACTGCGGGCAAGATCATCGTAAACGGGGACAATGTCGTGGAGATGAGCGAAGAAGAACTGCGCGACTTGCGTCGTCACAAAATGAGCATGGTTTTTCAACGGTTCGGCCTCTTTTCCCATCGTCGCGTGATCGAAAATATCGCCTATGGATTGGAAATACAAGGCGTTGAGCGCGAAGAGCGGATCAAACATTCGTATGAGATATTAGAAAAAGTCGGGTTACACGGCTGGGATCAACATTATCCACACGAATTGAGCGGCGGGATGCAGCAGCGCGTCGGCTTGGCGCGTGCGTTAGCAGTTGACCCAGAGATATTGCTATGCGACGAGCCATTTAGTGCGCTCGATCCCCTCATCCGCCGCGATATGCAAAACGAACTGCTTAGATTGCAACGAGATTTGCAAAAAACAATGGTCTTTATCACCCATGATTTTTTGGAAGCTCTCAAATTGGGTGATCGCATCGCCATTATGAAAGATGGTGAAGTTGTACAGATCGGTACACCAGAAGATATTGTCGCCAATCCAATCAATGATTATGTGCATGAATTTACCAAAGATGTGCCGCGTGTGAAGGTGTTGACCGCCCGCACCGTTATGAAGCCTGTCACGCATAAAGAGGAGTTGATCGGTCGCGCAGTTGCCATTGACACGACATTGGAAAAACTGATCCCGCTAACGGCCGATACAGATGATGCGATTTTGGTGATGGATGGTGAAGATAATGTAATTGGTGAGGTGAATCGAAAACGCGTTATGATGGCGTTGGCTACGATTCAGAAAAAGGAGGTGTAATCATGGCGGCAACAAGACAACCCTCCCCTGCTAAACAGATCACCCCCGTCCGTATCATCCTGATTGCGGCCTTGCTTCTCTTTTTATACCACAATCTGATCCATAATTTAGGCGTATTCCCTGAAGAGTGGAATCTCGGTTTGCGCGAGCCGCTTGACATGTTCAAAAAATGGGTCATCGTGGCGAATCGGGATGGGCATTGGATGTTCGCCCTCTTTTTCCAACCGTTAAAAGGCTCTATTGATTTCTTCATGCGCCGCATAGAAGATTTTATGTATTGGCTGCCGTGGACGGTCATCATCGCCTTCGTCTTCTTCTTAGCAAACAAGATCGGCGATTTAAAATTAGCGTTGCTGACTGCGTTCTCATTATTGATGATGGGCTTGCTCGGCTTGTGGGATGAGAGTATGCGGACATTGGCGTTGATGGTCACGTCCGTCATCATCGCGCTCGCCATCGGCCTGCCGTTGGGCGTGTGGGCGGCGCATAACGACCGCGTTGAGACGATGTTACGCCCCGTTTTGGATGCGATGCAGACGATGCCCGCCTTCGTCTACCTCATTCCCGTCGTTCTCTTTTTTGGCATTGCCCGCGTTCCCAGCGTCATTGCCACTATCATTTACGCCATCCCCCCCGTCGTGCGGCTGACAAATTTAGGCATTCGGCGCGTCTCGGAAGAGAGCATTGAGGCGGCGCGTTCGTTTGGCTCTACGCCGCGCCAAATTATGCTCAAAGTACAGATTCCACAAGCGATGCCTTCCATTATGACAGGGGTTAATCAGACGATTATGATGGCGTTGAGCATCGTCGTGATCGCGGCGTTGATCGGCGGCGGCGGCTTGGGCGATGTGGTTCTAAAATCGTTACGGCGGCTGCAAGTTGGTTCAGCTTTGGAGGCGGGATTGGCCATCGTTTTCATGGCAGTTTTGCTGGATAGATTGAGCTTTGCGTTCAGTCAGATTGAGCATGTCAGCGTTAAGAAACATCAAGGCTTCCGTCTTTTGCCCCGAAAATGGGGGGGGAAATCGTGGGCCAAAGCGATTGAACGCCCGATTACTTGGGTGTATGCCATGAGCGGCCGTTTGGAGAAAAAGGTAGTACACCTATTCTCCCGTCTGCTGCCCAAACAGGACGAAAATATCAACAGTGCGGGCTACTTTATCACGATGGCTCTCGGCTTATTGCTGCTGCTCGGCATCAGTTTTGCTTTGTCGTGGGTTGAGTTCCCTGAAAATTGGGATTTATCGTTAAGTAAGCCTGTGGACACGGCCGTTAAGTGGGCGCAAGTTAATCTGTATCAAATCGGGGATACGTTCATCGGCACGGGGCCGTTCAGCGACTTTGTTTCATTATATATGTTACGGCCGTTGCGCCTCCTGCTTCTAGAATGGTTAGCGTGGCCGATCATTATTCTGCTTATTTCCGCTCTCGCATGGAAAGCTGCCAATTGGAAATTGGCCGTGTACTCTGCGCTCAGCATGTTATTCATCGGCTGGCTTGGCCTGTGGGAAGCGTCGATGGATACGTTAAGCCAAGTGCTTGTGGCTGTCTTGATATCCGTTCTCATCGGCGTGCCGCTCGGCGTATGGTCAGCACGAAACGACAGTGCGGAGCAGTTTTTGCGCCCAATTTTGGACTTTTTGCAAACGATTCCCACCTTTGTGTACCTCGTTCCTGTGATTATGCTCTTTAATTTAGGGCGCGTTCCCGGCATTATGGCCTCCGTCATGTATGCGATCGCTCCCACCGTGCGTTTGACTAATCTTGGTATTCGTCAGGTGGACGAAGCGGCCGTTGAGGCATCGGTATCATTTGGTGCTACCACATGGCAAACTTTGCGTAATGTGCAGCTGCCTCTTTCGCTCCCCTCCATCATGATGGGTGTTAATCAAACGATTATGATGGTGTTGGCGATGGTTATTATCGCTGGCTTGGTCGGCGCGGCTGGCTTGGGATTTAGCGTGATCGATGCGATGCAAAATAACAAGATGGGGGCGAGCATCGAGGCTGGTCTAGCGATTGTACTAATGGCAATCGTGCTGGATCGCATCACCCAATCGTGGGCGCAAAAGCAGGCGGATGCGGCTAATATAACGTAATAACGGTATCTTCTCAATAAAACGTGGACAAGACTTGATAAATTTCATCAGCACTTTATTTTACACGAGTACCATTAGGAAAATTTGTCAAGTCTCCCCAGAATACTGAGAAGATACTAATAACGGTATTACAAGAAAAACAAAATCGGGCATGGTTCAGAGATAAATGTAACTACTCAGCCATTGTCCAAATTAACCAGAAAGACACGAAGAACACAAAGTTTTTGACATGGTTCATTTCATGCGAAATGATCTTTACACTTTGTGGGCGACCCGCTGGGTCGCCCGACACAAGATAAATTGTAAAGATGGTTTGCTCAATTTTGAGCTATGCCAGATTTTCTTTGTAATCTTTGCTTCTTTGTGGTGAAATAAGGCCATTTATGAAAAATAATTATACGTTTGTCATTCCCGTGAAGACGGGAATCCATATGTTTTCGAGGAGTGGATTCCCGCCTGCGCGGGAATGACAATCAAAGTTTTGGATGATTTAAATTTAGAAATGGCCTAATTGATAGGCTGAGTAGTTACAGATAAACATCTTTACAATTTAATAGGACGCAGAGCATCCGGATGAACGCAGATTTTTTTTGATTTATCCGCGTTTATCCTGACAATCTATGTCATCTGCGTTCTATTATCTTCCTTACGAATCCACAATTCCACCATCTCACAATTTTTAACATGAACATAAAACAGTATGATTTTATTATCGTAGGCGGCGGATCGGCTGGCAGTGTGCTGGCTGCTCGGCTGAGTGCAGACCCGTCAAACAGGGTGTTGCTTTTAGAAGCGGGACGGCCAGATTATTTCTGGGACATCTTCATCCATATGCCGGCAGGATTGGCATTCCCCATTGGCAATAAGTATTACGATTGGATGTATGAATCGGAGCCGGAGCCGTTTATGAACGGCCGTCGTATCTATCATGCACGCGGCAAGGTGCTGGGCGGCTCTAGCAGCATCAATGGGATGATTTTCCAGCGCGGCAACCCGATGGATTATGAAAAATGGGGCGCGGAAGAGGGGATGGACGCGTGGGATTACGCCCATTGCCTCCCCTACTTCAAAAAAATGGAGAATTGTCTCGCGGGCGGTGATGCGTATCGCGGTGCGGACGGCCCGCTTGTTTTAGAAAGAGGCCCTTGTGAAAACCCACTTTTCGGCGCGTTCTTTGAGGCGGTGCAACAGGCGGGGCATCAATTAACCGACGATGTGAACGGGTATAAACAGGAAGGGTTTGCCCGCTTTGATCGCAATATCCAAAACGGCCGTCGCCTGAGCGCAGCCCGCGCCTATCTCCATCCCATCAAAAAACGGGAGAACCTTGAGATCATCACCCGCGCCTTTGTGACCAGAATTTTGTTTGCGGGCAAACGGGCGATAGGGGTGGAGATGATAAAAAACGGCCGTTCTCATAAAATATACGGCGGTGAAATCATCTCTAGCGGCGGGGCGATCAATTCGCCGCAATTATTGCAGCTTTCAGGCGTAGGCAACGCCGGCGAGTTGAGCGATTTGGGGGTCAATATCGTCCACGATTTGCCCAGCGTGGGCGAAAATCTGCAAGACCATCTGGAAGTATATATCCAATATGCCAGCTCCAAGCCGATCACGATGTATCCCGCATTGCAATGGTGGAATAAGCCAAAAATTGGGTTGCAATGGCTGTTGCAAAAAAAAGGCGCGGCGGCGACAAACCATTTTGAGGCGGGCGGCTTCATTCGCAGCAATGAGGATGTGGCGTATCCTAATTTGATGTTCCATTTTCTCCCTTTAGCCATCCGTTATGACGGATCGGCTCCAGCGGGACATGGGTATCAAGTACATGTCGGCCCAATGTACTCTAATGCGGTCGGGTCGGTCAAGATCAAATCAACCGATCCATACGCCCACCCTGCGCTCACATTCAACTATCTTTCCACCGAGCAAGATCGGCGTGAATGGGTTGAAGCGATCCATCACGCCCGCGAGATATTGAATCAACCTGCGTTTGATGAGTTTAATGCGGGGGAGCTTTCGCCAGGGAAAGCGGTACAAACGGATGAAGAGATTCTCGATTGGGTGGCGAAGGATGGGGAAACGGCGTTGCATCCGTCTTGTACGTGCAAGATGGGGGTGGGGGAAACGGCCGTTATTGACCCAATCAGCATGAGAGTACATGGGCTGGAAGGGTTGCGCGTTGTCGATGCGTCCTCTATGCCTGCTGTCACCAACGGCAACATTTACGCGCCGGTGATGATGCTGGCCGAGAAGGCGGCTGATATGATTTTGGGGAATGAGGGGTTACGGCCGTCAACGGCCGTGTTCTACAAACACAATAAGGAATGATCCCTTAGGGAAGGTTCGTAAACAACTTTGGAGTTTCGTCATCGCCCCCCCACCCTAACCCCCCCCCTTTAGGGGGAGGGAACTTGCTCCCTCTCGCTTTGGGAGAGGGCTGGGGTGAGGGTAAAACGCCAAAGTTAAAAACGAGTGTTCCCTTAACAACTCACCCGTTTTCGGGGATCCCCGCCCCTCTACGGGGGTTCGGAATGATGACATGCTTCAAATTGCATAAATTTTGCTTTAAACTTTCCGCGCTTTGATAGTGAAATAGGTGTTTTTACCCAAACCAGCAAACCTGGCGATTGCGGCACATTTAATGACTGGACAATGTTATGGATATTAGATGCGCCCAGTTTTACCAATGTCCCCGCCGCGTAGCAACCACTTTATGTAGAGTATCGCTCCATGCTGCAACAGGTTGTGAATACGACTTATGAAATACGGCCGTTATACGGCGGTAGTGAAGTCAGTGAAGAAACAAACACAAGCCATCTTTGATTTCCTAAGTTGGGCATACCCTCACTCGGAAGCGATGATTATTGAGGCGGGGCAGGGTCCGCGTTAATGAAGCATGGATGTCACATAATTTACTGGTGGTGCAGAAAACGGTAGGGGCATAAGAATCAATATGACTTCCCTCCGCACATATAAACCATTACAATAACACCCATGAGAAACTATAAGGCGTATACATCTAAAAACCATACGATATACCATGGCGACGCATTGGAAGTGCTTAAATCACTTCCCCATCAGAGCGTAGACCTTGTTTTTGCCGATCCCCCGTATAATATCGGCAAAGTATACGCTAATTTTATTGATAAATGGCCATCAGATGATGCGTATATTGAATGGTGTACAGAGTGGTTAGATTCTTGTACTGCGTTGCTGAAACCGCATGGCAGCTTATATGTCATGGCAAGTACGCAAAGTATGCCTTTCTTTGATATTCATTTAAGAAAAAGAATGAAGATATTGTCACGAATAACTTGGCATTATGACAGTTCTGGCGTTCAAGCACGGAAATACTTTGGCTCAATGTACGAACCAATTCTCCATTGTGTTAAAGATGCTAAAAACTACGTCTTCAACGCCGACGATATCATGGTTGAAGCAAAGACAGGTGCAAAACGAAGGCTTATAGATTACCGCAAGAAAATCCCCACCGTCTACAATAGTGAGAAGGTGCCAGGAAATGTTTGGTACTTTCCCAGAGTCCGTTACCGTATGCCAGAATACGAACAACACCCCACACAAAAGCCAGAAGCCCTATTGGAAAGAATTATTGCAGCAAGCAGTAACGAAGGTGATGTCGTTCTTGATCCATTCTCTGGAACATTTACAACGTGCGCCGTAGCTAAAAAGCTAAACCGCAGATCAATAGGGATCGATTTACAAGAAGAGTATATTAAAATTGGTTTGCGTCGCCTAAATATCCAATCAAATTATAATGGTGAAAAATTGTTACCGCTGCAAAAAACATATTTACGAAGAAATGGCAAGCCACAAATTTCATCAGATCAATTAGTCTTACTGGAAAGTAGCGAATGAAAGAACACGATTTTACAATAATCATCCGACGTATACTCACCTCATATTTCCCAGAGTATGACAATTCTGTTCTTGAAAATAGCGAGCTATTACAATACATAAATATAAAAACTGTTTCAGCAAATAGAGGTTCAAAAGTAAGAGGCTCATTTGGGAATTTATATGCAATTTATGTTCTTGTAGAAGATTATCTAGCGCGTGACTTTCATAAAAACGGCCGTTATCGAAATGCAGAAGGGGCAAAATTTAGTGACTTGCTTTACCGTCAACGCCAACTCCCTTTTGGTAGTAAGTTACAAAACCATGCGCTAAATCATCGGATGAACAAAGAGTTTGAGCGATATTTCCCCACGTCAGAATATGTGCCAATTCTTCGGGATATGCAAACAAGCGAGTATTGGATAAACGAGAACTTACTCATTATTAGCCTGAATAAGGGTATGCAACTCAATATCGCTCAAGCAATCATTGATATAATTGATGCTTATATCGAAGAAAAGCAAGGGGCGTTTAACGCTTTTATCAATGATTGTGAACGCTTGCAATCTGTGTCAAAAGAAAATCCAATAGAAGTCGAAAAGTATTTACTCTCATTATTACGCCCCAATGTTGATGCGCGGATATTTGAAATCGTTAGTTTTGCAATCCTAAAAATTTATTATAGCGATACATCCATATTTTGGGGTTGGAATTCTGATGCCATTGAAGAAGACACTCTCATTCTTTACAAAACTGGACGCACAAATGCCAATGATGGCGGTATTGATTTCGTGATGCGCCCCCTTGGACGCTTCTTTCAAGTAACAGAAACGCTGGATGTGAAGAAGTATTTTTTAGATATTGATAAAATCCAAAAATTTCCTGTAACATTTGTAATAAAAAGCGAATTGTCACTGATAGAAATTCAGGAATCCTTACAAGCACAAGCTGAAGCCCAGTTTCCCATTCAACGTATTATCAACAAATACATGGCAAGTATAGAAGAAATAATCAATATACCTGTTCTATCTGCACGTTTAGGCGATGCCATAAATCAAGGAAAACTTGTAGATGTTCTAAACGAAGTGATTGTTCATAGTAAAGTTGAATTTAATATCTATACCTAACATCCCCTCACCACAAGCGCACCCGCGCACGGAGAAGCCCCCATGAAAAGAGAAATCCATGCCCCAACAGGCACAACACTCAATTGCAAAGGATGGCTGCAAGAAGCAGCGTACCGCATGATTCAAAACAATCTTGACCCTGAAGTCGCCTACGACCCTGACAACCTCATCGTTTACGG
>WFSA01000036.1 GCA_015486215.1 Anaerolineae bacterium
AACGGTAATCAGGGCGACCCAGCGGGTCGCCCCTACAATTGATTAAAAAAGGAAATTTAAGAAAATGGCAAACATATATTACGACAATGATACAAATCCAGAGTTAATTCGGGCGAAAAAAGTGGCCGTCATTGGTTACGGTTCACAGGGTCATGCCCACTCGCTTAGTTTACACGACAGCGGCGTGGATGTGATGGTCGGTTTACGCCAAGATAGCAAGTCGCGGGCGAAGGCGGAAGCGGACGGGCTGAAAGTTGGCACGGCGGCTGAGGTGTCGGCATGGGCGGACACGATTATGGTGCTGGCTCCCGACACGATGCAGGCCAAAATTTACGAAGAGTCCATCGCTCCCCATTTGAGCGCGGGTAAGACGTTGATGTTCGCGCACGGCTTCAACATTCGCTACGGCACCATCACCCCCCCCGCCGATGTGGATGTGAGCATGATCGCGCCCAAAGCACCCGGCCATCGCGTGCGTGAGGTGTTTGTGGCGGGCGGCGGTACGCCGGGATTGCTGGCTGTGCATCAGGATGCGACGGGTCACGCTAAAGAGAACGCGCTTTCTTACGCTTACGGTATTGGCTGTGCCCGTGCGGGTGTGCTGGAAACGACCTTCGCCGAAGAGACGGAGACGGATTTGTTCGGCGAGCAAGCGATTTTGTGCGGCGGCACGTCGGCGTTGGTGCGGGCTGGGTTCGAGACGTTGGTCGAGGCGGGGTATCAGCCAGAGATTGCGTATTTTGAATGTCTGCATGAGCTGAAATTGATCGTTGACCTGTTCTATCAGGGCGGGATGAATTATATGCGCTATTCGGTGTCGGATACGGCCGAGTATGGCGATTACACGGCGGGACGGCGGTTGATCACGGAAGAGACGAAGTTCGAGATGAGCCAAATCTTGAAGGAGATTCAGGATGGGACGTTTGCGAAGGCGTGGATAGATGAAAATAAAAACGGCCGTCCTTGGTTTGATACGGAGCGGGTGGAACAACAGGATCATCTGATTGAGCGTGTGGGGTTGGAATTACGCGGGATGATGCCCTTTGTTGACCCGAAGGTTGTCAAACCCGGCGAATAAAATGTAGGGACGGGACGGGCGGGCTGATGCCTTTGATTATCACCAATGCCTCAATCCCGCCCGTCTCGCCCCCTTCGGAGGGCGAGATAACGCGGAATGAAGGTTATGTGTTTATGACGAGGTTATGCCGCGTTATCCCGCCCCTACGATAGGTTTTGTGGAGTGAATTATGAACGACAGCAATTATATTCGGATATTTGATACGACGTTGCGGGATGGGGAGCAGTCGCCGGGGGCGACGTTGACTTCGGCGGAGAAGCTGGAGATTGCGCGGACGTTGGCGCGGTTAGGGGTGGATGTGATGGAGGCTGGTTTTCCGGCCGCGTCGCCTGATGATTTGCGGGCGGTACAAACCATCGCCCAAGAGGTTGGCAATATGGCTGGCCCATCAGGAGAGCCGCCCATCATTTGCGGGCTGGCGCGGGCGCATAAAGGGGATATTGACAAGGCGTGGGAAGCGGTGCAATACGCGGCGCGTCCCCGTATTCACACCTTCCTTGCCACCTCGCCCGTGCATATGAAATATAAATTGCAGATGGATCCCGAAGAGGTTGTCGATCAGGTGCGGGAGATGGTGGCGTATGCCAAGCAGTATTGTGACGACATCGAATTTTCGCCCGAAGACGCGGGGCGCAGCGATCCTGAGTTCTTGTATCTGGTGCTGGGCGAAGCGATCAAGGCGGGGGCGACGACGCTGAACATCCCCGATACGGTCGGCTACACCACGCCAGACGAATTTGGCGGGCTGATTGCTGGCATTATCGAACATACGCCGGGCATTGAGAAGGCCATCGTTTCCGTGCATTGCCATGATGATTTAGGGCTGGCGACGGCGAATACACTGGCGGGCTTGCGGGCTGGCGCACGACAAGCGGAAGTGACGATGAACGGCATTGGCGAGCGAGCGGGGAACACATCGCTGGAAGAGATTGCGATGGCGATCAAAACCCGTGCGGCGCATATCGGGCTGACGACGGGGATTGAGACGACACTCATCACCCGTGCCAGCCGAATGGTGTCGAATTATACGGGTATGCCCGTGCAGCCGAACAAAGCCATCGTCGGTGCGAATGCGTTTGCCCACGAGGCGGGCATCCATCAGGATGGGATGCTGAAAAATGAAGAGACGTATGAAATCATGCGGCCGGAGACGGTGGGGCTGACCCATTCGGAGTTGGTGCTGGGGAAACATTCCGGCCGTCATGCGTTGCGGATGCGTCTGGAAGAGCTTGGGTATGTGGTGGAAGGGGAGGAGTTGAAGACGATTTTTGCCCGTTTTAAGGAGGTTGCCGACAAGAAAAAGTCCATCGCTGATGCAGATTTAGAGGCGTTGATGACTGACCAGATGTATCAGACGGATAAGATGTATCAATTGGATGGGTTGCAGGTGACGAGCGGCACGATGGGGTTGCCGACGGCGGCGGTGCGGTTGATTGGGCCTGATGGCGTTTTGCATACGAAGGCAGTCGTGGGGAAGGGGCCGGTGGATGCGGTTTTCAAGGCGATTGATGCGGTGGTGGGGATGCCGGTGACGCTGCATGAGTATGTGGTGCGGGCGGTGACGGAGGGGATTGATGCGATTGGGGAGGTGACGGTGCGGGTGGAGGCGGAGGATGAGGAGATGAAGAAGCGGAAGTCGCCGCAAACGGGGAAGGTGCGGCGTTGGATGTTTGGTGGGTATGGGGCGGACACGGATATTATTGTGGCGAGCGCGCACGCTTATTTGTCGGCGTTGAATAATAGTTTGGCGGCTAGGGAGCGGATGGCAACAGCGGATTAGGGAAGGAACGAATGGGGGGAGTACAACGAATTGGGGAAGGAACAGATGGGTTATGAGGGGAGAAAACGGCCGTTGGGAAACGGCCGTTTTTAGCCTAATCTATTGATATATTGCAGTTGTCGCAAGAATAATTGCAGGTCCTTTTAATTTATGACGTAAATCTTTTTGTTTTTTCTGCATTCCGCGTTTTTGTTGTCTGTTGGCTCCAATTAATCTACTAAAATCTTGAAAAATATCAAAAACAACTTCACTTTTCCCTTTATCAAGTATCCTTAGAATTTTTCCAAAAACTGTAACTTCTCCCTGAAGTAATTGGTTTAAATCGCATCTTAAATGTTCTCTTGTTAATCCCGTGTAAAACCGAAATCCTTCAGTTGATACTGCCTCAAATAAAACAGGAAGTGGTTTTTGTTCTATAATGTTGCCTAATGAAGCCATGCCTTTTATTGCAGTGTCCGTTTTTTGATCATTTGTAATAGGTGTTCCAACAAGTTTGAATAATTCCATTAGTGGATCAAGTGCCTTTACAGCTTGAGTTTGCTCAACAATTGGAGGGACAGCTAAATTCGCCTGAACTTCTATAATCTCATTTCTTTGTAGTGTGTTCCAAATTCCTTGATCAAAGGCATCAAGATGTAACACCTCGCTTTCTGTATTTATTAGTTCAAATAACCGTTGGAATTTAGCCTCATCCGTGGTTGCTAGTTTTCGTTTTCGACTAGTCGAATTTGCAACTCCAGTACTCCCTTCTACCATTTTTACATTTATTTTCCCCCCGCCTTGTTTCTGTTGGGTAGTAGTTTCTTCAACCTCAACTTCTTCATAGCCCTCTATTCCAGAGAGATAGTTATTTAATGTTGGGCTATCAAGGTACAAAAAATTACGTAAATACATCTTACCTCCAAAATTCTTGTCTGTTATTTTCTATGAGTGTAAATTATTACATCGTATTTGTAAAGAAACGGCCGTTTGTGTGGATGTGGTGGAAAACGGCCGTTTGTGTTTGGATGTGATGAGAAACGGCCGTTTGTGATGGATGTGATGACAACAACGGATTAAAAAAATGAACGGATGGAAATAATTGATCCGCAGATTTCACTGATTGGCGCAGATTATATTGGAGAAAATCTGCGCTAATCGGCGTAATCTGCGGATTTTTTTATTGGGTGATTACAGCGAATTTAGGAAGGAGCGAATGAAAACGGCCGTTTGCGTTGGATGTGATGAGTACAACAGATTAGGAAAAGAACAGATAGCTTCGTCGGTGTTTGTGTTTGAATGACCTGATCATAGGATGAATTATGTATAATGTTGCGTGTTGTGCAACGTGCTATCTAGCAGTAGCG
>WFSA01000037.1 GCA_015486215.1 Anaerolineae bacterium
AAACGAGACTAAAGCCATGTGTTTTGAGCGATTATTTACCAAAATCAGGCTTGATCCGACCAAAAATCCCTAAAACAATGGTTGCGTGTTCCTAACAATTAAGGCGTCACTCGACCATTTGTCAAGAAATTTCCATAATTGGAATTGCTGTCTGCATACGTGTAAACTTGCAAACTTGCCTACTTGCGTTAAAATTCTCGCGTTCTTCTTGAGGAATAGTTTAATGGTAAAACAACGGACTCTGACTCCGTCGTTCCTGGTTCGAGTCCAGGTTCCTCAGCTAATTCAAACAATCGGATAACGAAAAACCTTCCAACGGGTAGATGAACTTGTCTATTTGGTTCTTCACATTCTCATTCACGATTTCCAGAACAAACTGCTCAACGTGCAGTTAGAACATGAGCTGCTTTATCGCCTTCTTCGCTTCGACCGTTTCACCATGCCCAAACTTCCACCCCGTTCAGCATCATCTTTATTGCGGATTGATGCCATTTTTTCTCAACTGGATTGGTGGTCAGCACAGTACATAAATAAAATGGCAGAATGGTCAATTGTTAATTGTCAATTGTCAATGAGGTGATCGGCGAGCAGTGCGCGTTTTGGGGTTGGTCATCGTTTCGACCACCCCCATGAGTGTCATTCCCGCGTAGGCGGGAATCTACCTCTCTGAAAAACATGGATTCCCGCCTACGCGGGAATGACAATAAGACGAAGGGATGGCTATCCCCCGCGTTTTAATATGGCATCGTTTCGTAAATTTGCCGCGTTTATGGTCGAGGCAGGGCATTGGGATAAGAAACGTGAACAGGATATACAGGAAACCTTGAAGAAAAAAAAAGCCATCACTCATTTGGAATGAGTGATGGCTTTTTTGGCATGGTTCATTTTATGCGAAATGATTTACAGGTTGTGGGCGGGCACAAGGCCGCGCCCCTACAATTTACTCCTGTAGGGGCGACCCTTGTGGTCGCCCAATCACGCAACAACTGTAAAGATGATCTTCACCATTTTGAACCATGTTGCTTTTTTGTATCAATTTTGCGGTATCGTAATTGTTGCCTTCCCGTCGGTATATTCAACCTGCGAACCAGGCGGCAAAGAGATATTCCTGCTCCCGTTTTCATTTATAAGCGGGGGACGTATAGAGATTGAAGCCAAGGATTCCCAGTCTGCTTCAGATAAATTTGAATCTGGCGGGAAATAAATTTCCACATATGCACCCGCCCCATAACCATGATTATAGACATAGACATGGGGTGGAACATCGGTCGGAATAATGATGATTGGTGGGGGACATGAGATTTCTTCAAAAATATGTTCAACAACAATATCACATTTGGTCGCCTTATCTATTACTATTGTTTTTGAATGGATATGAACATCATCTGTACGGCGGGGGGGACGTTTTGGTGGAACCGTGCTTACATCTTCATCATACACCTTGTTGATTACAACGTCTACGCCTACATAACGGAAACAGGCGGGTGTTTCTGGCGGTATTAACCATTCAGGAGGAACAACGCATGATCCTTGATTTTGCGGCTTGTACAGATGGTCTACCGTTACCGTTGCCGTAATGGGAAGATTGTTCTGGAAGGAACTGCTGGACGAACGGTATAGATAAATATCATCGTCTCCAATAGGCATGGGGGGCAGTGTGCTTGTCATGGTGATTGGATTGCCATTAACGGCCGTTACATATCCCTGATAAGAGTACCCTTCAATCACTGCTGGCTGCATAGTCTGAACATTATTAGCAAATATGGGGCTGCCCTCTGGTTGGGCAAAAAGATGGGCAACGTATGTTTCGCACACCAACGTACCATTGCTGGTCATTGTGCTACTGGTTGGGTTGACAATATCAGTCGGTCGCGGGGGGCGATCTATCGAGATGGTGGATAAATCGGAAATATAGCTGCCATTGACAAACACATCGTGACCGATGTACTCATATCCAGGTTGCGAATAGGAAGGGGTTAGAAGTTCTGGATCGGGGATGCAGTCGGGGTTCAATGTATTTGATTGCGCGTGAGGCAGCGCGATATAATTGTGAACGACAGAAGAAGAACATGCCTCCTCGCCGTGCCTCTGTCCACTATTTTGTAAAGTGATGGTTTGTATGGCATCCTCAAGAAAGGGGGGCGGATTTTCAGCCATGATGGTTTCGCTTATCGTGCCGTTGAAAAAAATATCAGTGCTGTAATAGAGGTGTGCCGGCGGGGCATCGGGCGTTAGCCACGGGTAGAAATTGGGATTACAGATGGCTTGCGGAACGGGGGTCTCTATGGGGGTGTGGGGAGTGAAAATATCAACGGCCGTTACATTTGCACATCCTTCTACATTTTGTTGTTGCACAACCAATTGATCATCGGATGAACTGGGGTGAAATGGAGGGACGGTTGTTACTAAATCCTGCCATGTCGTCGCCACTATTTGATTGACGATCAATTTGCGCCCAACATAAGCGAATGCGTCAGCCGCTTCTGATGGCGGAGTCAAAGAAACAGGATCACACGCTTCAGGTAACTTGTCTAAAATAGCGTAAGTTGAAAAGCCAGCCAGCCATAGCTGTAATCCGCCATCTTCATTTATGCGCGTCTGCTCTTGCGGTTGCCAATATGAAACCGTATCTGGCATATCCTCTGCTGGCATTTCAATATGGCCGAGCAGGGTGGTTAAACGGCCGTAAAACACGCCTTCCTCCCCCCTGTCATAAAAAATCAGCGAAGCAGGAGACGCTAACGACTCGGTTAATTCGGGTTCTACGGTTATGTCCATGATGGGGGAGAGAACCGCACCGTCAGCAGGAACTGCCTCACGCAAAACAACGGTAACAGTTCTCGTGTCTGGCAACGCATTGGGTGGGAAATTGAGTTCCATCATGCCGTCAGAACTCGCTAATGTTCCTCCTTCTGCACCAATATCAGCCGACAAGGTTTCAATTATAATGAATTCAGGTACAGGAACGGCCGTTTCTTCCACTTCTATGGGAGTTATCTCAACGGCCGTTTCGACATCAGGTGCTGGCTCCAAAGTCGCTTCTGCTTCAGGGAGTGCTGGCGGGGATTCTTCTTGTGATTGGCAAGCAGATAGTACGATCAACAAAAATACAAAGAGTATATACAAAGGCTTATTCCATTTCATATTCATACAAAGACTCCTTAGGAATGAGCCTTAAATAACTTACCCATTTAACTTTGGAGTTTACCCTCACCCCAACCCTCTCCCAAAGGGAGAGGGAGCAAGTTCCCTCCCCCTTCGGGGGAGGTTTAGGGTGGGGGACGACAAAACTCAAATATCGGTAAAACGGGTAAGTT
>WFSA01000038.1 GCA_015486215.1 Anaerolineae bacterium
TCCCCCCACACAACCACTCATTCCATATCTCTTTTCGCGGGCCCGCCTTATCAGTTACAATACTGGCTGTTGATAAACAAAATTCATTGAGGAATAACAGCCATGCTATTAAAAAAACAATTACTCCCCCTTCTATTTATATTTGTCATGCTTATTGGCGGCATAACGGCCGCTTGCAACGTCCTTGATGCGGAGGAAGAGGCATCGAAGGAAACGGCCGTTTCGACATCGCTCAGTGCAGGCGTTTCCCCCCACAATCCAAACGGCAGCACCTACGTCGTCGCCACCAGCGGCAACGACGACAACGATGGCAGCGAAGCCGCCCCGTGGCGCACCATCCAGCACGCCGCCGACAGCGTGGCCGCAGGCGACACGGTGCTGATACGCGGCGGCAGCTATAATGAAGCCGTCTTTATGAATGTGTCTGGTTCAGAAGCGGACGGCGTTATTACTTTTATGAGTTATGAGGGGGAAACGGCCGTTCTTGACGGCACATCTCTCTCCAACCCCGACGGCGACATCGGCATAGACATCATCGATCAAAGTTACCTCATCATCAAAGGGTTGGAAATCCGCAACTACACCACAACCACCGCCGACGCTGTGCCGATGGGCATCGCCGTTTCTGGCGCGTCCCATCATATTGAACTGCGCGATAACGACATCCATCACATCGAAACCCACGCGCCGCTTGACGGCGACCTGCTGGGAGCCGACGCGCACGGCATCGCCTTTTATGGCGACACGGCCGTTTCCATCCACGACATCATTATCGACGGCAACCATCTGCACGACCTCATTCTCGGCTCCAGCGAAGCCCTCGTCGTCAACGGCAACGTCGAAAAGTTCACCATCAGCCATAACAGCGTTCACGACACCGACAACATCGCCATCGTCATGATCGGTTTTGAGGAAACCGCCCCTCCCGCTGGTGATCGGGCGCGGGACGGCATCGTCAGCGATAACATCGTGTACAATGTAAATTCAGCGACCAATCCATCATATGACGGCGAACAAAGCGCGGATGGCATCTATGTAGACGGCGGCACACAGATCACAATCGAGCGCAACATCGTCCATCATGCCAATTTGGGGATGGAAATCACGAGCGAACATGGCAATGGCGATGCCAGTTTTGTCACCGTTCGCAATAATTTGCTCTACCGCAACGGCGTAACAGGCATCGGTGTCGGCGGCTATGACGAGTTGCGCGGCAGTACGCACGATTGCATCTTCGTCAACAACACTTTCTTTCAAAACGACACGCTCGGCTGGGAAAATGGCGAAATGCTGTTCCAATATAATGTGCATGACAACATCATCCGCAACAATATCTTTTACACCACCGCGCAGAGCTTCTTTTTTGGTGATATGTTCACCACTACCAGCAATAACACTGTGAACAATAACCTTTTCTTCGCGCCAGGTGGGGCGGATTCAAGCCGATGGCAATGGAATACTATGACCTACACGGGGTTCGCCGCCTACAAAGCGGCCACTGGCAATGATGGGGATTCACTGTTCGCCGATCCGCTTTTAACGGACACGGCGAACAGTGAGCCTGTCGAATCTGCCATTCCCGACCTCCATCTCACCGCCGCTTCGCCTGCCATTGACGCGGGCGCAAATTTGCCAGAAGCGGGCGATGTGGATTTCGACGGCCGTTTACGCATACAAAATGGGGCGATGGACATCGGCGCGTATGAATTTGGGGAGGAAATGGCTACCTATCTCCCCATCGTCACCACCCCGCAAGCGGCTGTGGCAGGGAGTGTTGCAAAACGGCCGTTTCCCCAACACCTCACCTACGCCGCCGGCACCATCCGCCCCACCCATCGCAGCCAAAGCCAACAAGATGATGATGTGCGTGCCGCCTACGACGCTTGGAAAGCGGCGTACCTCATCGCCGACGGGACAAATGGCGACGGCAACGCGCTCTACCGCATCTCGCATGGCAGCGAAGATCCGTGGCGCACCGTCTCCGAAGGGCAAGGGTACGGCATGATCATCGTCGCCCACATGGCGGGATATGAAACCGACGCGCAATCCATTTTCGACGGCCTTTGGCACTTCTCACGCGCCCATCCCAGCCAAATTGACGGCCGTCTCATGGCTTGGCAAGTGCCAGAAGATGCGGACACAGGCATAGATAGCGCGTTCGATGGCGACGCTGACATCGCTTACGGGCTGCTTTTGGCTGACGCACAATGGGGCAGCGATGGCGACGTGGATTACGCCGCCAAAGCCGCCCAACTCATCAACGCCATCTACGAATCAACCATTGGAGCCGACAGCCACCTGCCAGAATTGGGCGATTGGGTTGAGGCTGACGACGTGTCGCACGGGCAGTATTCGCCGCGCTCATCTGATTTTATGCCAGCGCATTTCCGCAGTTACGGCCGTTTTACCGCCAATCCCGTTTGGGACGATGTGTACGCCGCCACCCAATCAGCCATCAGCCACATGCAGGCAGACTACAGCCCCATCGCCGGCCTGCTGCCCGATTTTATCGTGCCGATTTCAGCCGATGACCACAGCTTGCAGCCCGCGCCGCCCCATCATTTGGAAGGAGAACATGACGGCCGTTACGAATACAACGCCGGCCGTGACCCGTGGCGCATCGCCACCGACGGGCTGCTCAACGACGATGCCGTCTCCCAAGCGCAGGCGCAGAAAATAGCGAACTGGATCGTATCCGCCAGCGGCGGCGATCCCGCCAACATCAAAGCGGGTTATGATTTAGATGGCACGCCGCTCGCTTCGGGTGATTATTTCAGCACCTTTTTTGCCGCCCCTTTCGGCACAGCGGCGATGACAACGCCCGCCAATCAACAATTTTTGAACGACGTGTACGACGCGGTTTACAACATCCGCGAAGATTATTACGAGGATTCGGTAACGTTGCTTTGCCTGTTGTTGATGACGGGGAATTATTGGGATGGAACGGCCGTTTCCGCTGCCGCCCATCGCCCCGACGGTGCTATCCAACTGAATATCCCGATGAGGGGGTGACGGGGTTGTGGAT
>WFSA01000039.1 GCA_015486215.1 Anaerolineae bacterium
CTGATAAAGAGAAGGGGCCGGAAGCGGTGATGGCAAGCAATGAACAAGAAGAGTTAGTGCAAGCCCTTTTACAAGAGCTGCCAGAAGAGTATAGAACGGCCGTTATCCTTCGTTATTGGCAAGAGATGTCTTATGCTGAAATTGCAGAAGTCACCAACAGCAGTATCAGCGCGATCAAATCCCGCCTATTCCGCGCTCGCAAACAGTTAGCCAAAATTGGCCTAGCACAAGGACTTATACAATAAGGAACAAGAATTTATGTAATTCCCAAAATTGTCATTCCCGCGTAGGCGGGAATCCATTTTTTCAAAGGAGTGGATACCTGCCTTCACAGGTATGACAAATTAAAGTTTCAGGTTTTATTTAATCCTCATTCCTAAGAGAACTATCATGGAAAGAGAAACAGAGCATGACAGCATCTACATTCTTATGATGGATGCACTTGACGGCGATCTTTCCGCCGCGAATAAAGATGAATTGCAAACCCATTTACAACAATGCGTCCCGTGCGCCCGTGAATGGAACAGTTTACAAGCGGTAGAGCAACTGCTCCGCCGCGCTCCCATCATCACCCCTGCGGCCGATTTTGCCCAGCGCACCATCGCCCGTCTGCCCAATCAACGGCATCGGATATGGTCATTAAGCGCACTATATATTTCCTTGCTCATCGGCGGAACATTCCCCCTGCTTTTGCTTACGCTGCTGGCGTTCCGTTTTGCTCCTATTTTGATGAAACCAGCCTTAACCAGTGCGCTATTGCAGCCTTTCATCACCATTTGGGGGTTGATGGGAACGATCAGCAATGCGCTTCTCATCGCTGCCGATGGATTTGTACGTCAACAACCCATATTTTGGGGCATTGTCTTAATTGCCGCTGGCACATTAGCCCTATCAGGCGATATGTATTTGCGAATAATGCCGCGTAATGCGCGATAGCAGTACTCAACTTTGGAGAACGAAAAATGAAGAAAATAACATTACTATTACTACTATTATTCCTGCTAGCCGCTTCGGGCAGTACCGCTGCGGCCGCCCCTTCCTTAGATGGAGATGGAAAGGTTGACGAAGGCGAAGTTATCAACAATGACATCATTATCTTTGATGGCGATTTAGATATTAAACGGGATGCGACCATAAATGGAGATATTGTCCTCTTTAACGGAGACCTGTCTATGGCGATAGGCGCAACGATCAATGGAGATGTTGCATTGATGAATGGGGATGCGGAAATAGACGGCACTGTCACGGGTGATGTGATGCTATTTAATGGAAGTTTGGAGGCAGGGGAAACGGCCGTTGTCAACGGTGATTGCGCTCTTCTAAACGGTAATTTGACCGATTACACATCCAACCTGAGTTGTACCGATGTTGCCAATTTCCCAGGATTATCAGGGCTTGTTGACCCCATCGCCCCGACAACGCCTGTCACCCCAACCACGCCAACATCACCGACACCATCAACTCCTACTCACGAAACGCATCAACCAACCGTTTTTGCCAAATTATCATGGGCAGCGGTGCAAAGTTTAGTGATGGCTCTGCTGGCACTCGGTATGGCAACCCTATTCCCCGATCATTTGCACGAAATCGAGAATAGAGCGCGTGAAAAGACAGTTGAGAGCGGGATGGTCGGACTATTAACGGCCGTTGCCACCACCCTCATCATCCTCTTCCTCATGCCCGTATCCGCCATTCTCACCCTCGTCTGCATCGGTCTGCTTGGCTTCCCGATCATGTTCATTATGGGCATGATGCTCATCTTGGGTATCGTCGTCGGCTGGTTTGGCATCGGCTCTTGGGTTGGCACAAAAATGGCTGGATTGCTTTCTCTCAAGAACCGCTCTCTGCCCGTCACCGCCGCACTAGGCATAGCCACACTGACCTTCGCACTAGGCATAATTGATGCTATTCCCTTCTTGTTCGGTGAATGGATTATCATCACCTTATTAGGCTTAATCGGCTTGGGGGCAGTCGTTTCAACACGGTTTGGCACACGAGGAGCGATGATACCATCCAAACCCTTCACGCCCCCATCACCACAAAAGCCCGTCTCCCCAGACGATATCACCGAAGACCCCGATAAAGTAACGGCCGTTATGGACACCCTCTACATAGACGAAAACGATCTGTAGCGGAAGATAGAGGGTGGAGATAGAGGGTAGAGATAGAGGGTAGAGATAGAGATAGAGGGGGGTTCTCCTCTATCTCTATCTCACTCCTCTATCTCTATCTCACTCCTCTATCTCTATCTCACTCCTCTATCTCTATCTCACTCCTCTATCTCTATCTCACTCCTCTATCTCTACCCTGATGACTTCAAGCAGTTTATCCACATCAACTTTTGTATTGTACGCTTGAATGGAGATGCGTAAGAATTGCAAATCGTGCCACTCCGTTTGCGGAATCTCAATTTGATAGCTATCGTATAATTTTGCTTTAAACCCTGCCAAATCATCCATTCTCGGCAGCCGCGCAACCCCCATTTGTTGATAAAAATAAGACGACGGATAAATTGACGGCAAGCCCGTCAATGCTTCCATCTCTTGTAGCCAATAGCTGAGTAACTCTTTCGATTCCTGCCGCCGTTTCGGCCATTCATACGTCTGGAAAAAATCAATAGCGGCTGGAATAGTCAACATCGCGGCTGGATCGCGCGTTCCCGTCCACTCCAAATAGTTCACATATTGAGAATTTGTCTCAGCAAATGGGTTGCCCAACCGATACCCCCAACTGACAATCAGCGGTTCAATCAACGGCTGTTTATCACGGCGGGCATATAAAAAGGCGACCCCTTTAGGAGCCATCAACCATTTATGGGCGTTGCTGGTGTAAAAATCAGCCCCAATCGCTTCCATATCCAAAGGCAGCTGTCCCAACGCATGTGCGCCATCAACCAATGTCAAAATCCCCTCTGCCCGCGCACGGGCACAAATCTGCTCGACAGGAAACCGAACGGCCGTTGTCGAACTAATATGGCTGATAAAAATCAACTTCGTACGCGCAGTCACCCCCGCCCATAATTGCTCCACAATCTCTTCTGGCGAGCTTAACGGCAACGGGATATTTTGCTTGATATACGAAAAACCGCGCTTCCCGCTCAACATCTCCCAAGTGTGATCGCACGCCCCATACTCATGATCCGTCGTCAACACCTCATCCCCAGCCGCGAATGGCAGCGCACGGGCGACAATGTTCACCGCTTCCGTCGCATTGGTCACCAATACCAGATCGTCCACATCTGCATGAACAAACGCGCCCAATGCCGCTCGTGAGCGATACAGATGAGTTGGTAAATCCCGTATTAAAAATTTGACAGGATGCCGCTCCAGCCGCCGCTGCCACTCCTGATACATATCAAAAACAGGACGGGGGCAAGCTCCAAATGAGCCATGATTAAGGAAAGTTATTTCGGGGTCAAGTAAAAACAGATCGCGCATTACCGCTTACTCCTTTATGAATAAGACAGTTGCCCCTGCAAGCAATCCCAATCCAATAACGATGAGGATGATTGTGCTGGTGAGCGGCTGTACGTCGGTTAAATTGGTTGTGTCGGTAACGGCCGTTTGTGCATGAACGGCCGTTGGTGTCAATAAATCAATCGGAGAAGCAGCGGGGTAGCCGCCATCGCCGCTCCCCATTTCAGGGGCAAGATACGGGTCAGGGGTGATGGTGGGAACGAGCGTAGGAGCCATCGTCGGCGTTGGCGTGCGCGGCAATGGCACAGGCGTCGCGGTCGGCTGCGGAGCCACGCGCAACTCCATCCCCACCGACAGTAACGCATTCGCATCCAGCCCGTTATAGCTCAATAATTCATCCAAACTCAACCCATACAGGATCGCGATCCCCAACGCCGTATCCCCCCTGCGAACGACATGCGTCTGTTGCGGGGTAGCGGTCGGCGGCGGCACTTGGCCGGGCAAGAGACGGATTTTTATCTCATCACCCGGCCGCAAAAAATCATTCTCATCCAATCCGTTTATCCACAATAGATCGGCTAAACTAATCTCGTAACGGGCGGCAATCGTCCATGGGGTATCCCCTTTCTGCACGATATGGCTGGCGGGCGGGGTCGGGGTCGCTGGCGGGGCCGCCCCTTCTGCCAATTGGATGAGCAACGCATCACCCGGCTGCAAAAAATCCCCTTCGCTCATATTGTTAAATAGGTAAAGATCGGC
>WFSA01000040.1 GCA_015486215.1 Anaerolineae bacterium
GTGTACTAGTATAGCTTGGCGGAAGTTCTTAGATGATATACGCTGCCTGTATCGGGAATCGGAATTCCCGATACCTATCTGGTGGAGCGTTGCGGGAATTCCGATTCCCGCAACAAATAACATACAAGGACTTCCGCCAGCGTGTACTAGGGCGATTGCAACCTCGCCTTTTACAGAAAATTGAGATGATCTTGTTTTAAAATTGGACACCGATCACGCTGATTTCACTGATTTTTATCTTTTTATCTGTGTTCATCCGTGCAATCAGTGCCCAATTTTGGAGGTTGCAATCACCCTGCGCCCATCCCCCTTTTCATTTCTCTATTTCACGGTATCATCCATCTGTGATAGCAGACAACAGTTAATAAGAAATGAGAGTCGTTTAACTTGGCCTTAGGAACGAGGATTTATTTAATCCGCATTCCTTAACGATCCGCAGAGCAAAACGATCTGTAAATCAGATAGGTAAATAATAAAACTCCTGTTTCTAACCATAAGGAAGGTATTTTGTCTACAGAACCCAAACCAACCCCCAAATCCCTAGATGAAAGCTGGAAGAAATTCCCATGGTGGCTCATTGTCATCATTGGCTTTTTAATCTTCATGGCGTATCTCATCATCAACAACGAAAATTTCAACGAAGCATTTATGTTTATCAAAGGCGGCGCAGGCACAAGTGAAGATATTGCCAACGGTGACTTTGCCGCATTCATCGGCAAAGGTGTTTCTGTTACCATCTTCACCACGCTGACCGCTTTTGGGGTTGCCCTCATACTCGGCCTGATGGCTGGGTTGGGACGCATAAGCAAGAACATATTTTTGCAGAATATAGCGACGACCTACGTCGAATTTATTCGCGGCGTTCCTACATTGGTCTTGATTTTTACCGTCGCTTTCGTTCTCGTGCCGCTGGTGGGCGATCTGCTGATTGGCAGCGTAGAGCTGGAAGAAGGTATGAAGTATTCCGCAGATATGTCTGTTAATATGGCATTGATCGGCGATGCGATCAAAGGGCTTGCGATGAACACACGAGCCATCGTCGCCCTCGCCTTGATTTACGGTGCATTTTTAGCCGAAGTCTTCCGCGCTGGTATCGAATCCATCACCAAAGGGCAGATGGAAGCGGCACGCTCGTTGGGAATGACGCAAGCACAGGCGATGCGTAAAATTATTTTGCCGCAAGCGATTCGTAATATATTGCCCGCATTGGGTAATGATTTTATCGCCATGCTCAAAGATTCCTCGCTTGTTTCTGTATTGGCTGTGCGTGATATTACCCAGCAAGGGCGATTGTATGCAGGCAGCTCTTTCCGTTTTCGAGAAAGCTATCTTGTACTCACATTCTTGTATCTCTCTATGACATTAACATTGAGTTTGCTGCTTCGCTATATCGAAAAAAGGATGGGAAAAAATGTCTGATCAATCAAATAATGACATCATTGTTATCGAGAATTTGCACAAATACTTCGGGCATGTTCAAGCTGTCAAAAACGTAAACCTGCGTATTAAACAGGGTGAGGTGGTTATCATCGTTGGCCCCAGCGGATCGGGAAAGAGTACCGTTCTGCGTTGTGTTAATCATTTAGAAGTACCGACCAGAGGCTCTGTTTACATTGACGGCGTGCATCTGGAAAATAAGAAGACAAATATCAATCATGTGCGGGCAGAAGTGGGGATGGTTTTTCAACAATTTAATTTGTTCCCCCATTTGAGCGTATTGGATAATGTTGTCGTCGCTCAAACGATGGTGCGTAAACGCGGCAAGAAAGAGGCTCGGGAGATCGGGATGAAACAGTTGACCCGTGTCGGCATCCCTGAAAAAGCGGATGCGTACCCACGTCAACTTTCTGGTGGTCAGCAGCAGCGCGTTGCCATCGCCCGTTCGTTGGCGATGAATCCTAAAATTATGCTTTTTGATGAGCCGACCAGTGCGCTTGATCCTGAAATGATCAAGGAAGTGCTGGATGTGATGCTCGATTTGGCAAAAGAGGGGATGACGATGCTTGTGGTGACGCATGAGATGGGCTTTGCCCAAGCGGCCGCAGATCGGGTTGTTTTTATGGATGATGGACAGGTTGTGGAAATCGCCACGCCGCATGATTTGTATAATAATCCACAACATGATCGAACAAAGTTGTTCTTGAGTAAAATTTTGGGACATTAGAAGGCTGATCTGGAGAGTTGAGTTAGAGCTAGGGGGTGTGTATTTCTCTAGCTCTAACTGTTTATAGGAGAGAATTGAATGGATATTCGAGTAGAGTCAGTTGATGAGTCGGCGCGAAAAGAGCCGCTAACGGCCGATTTTGGATTTGGTAATAAGTTCAGCAACCATATGTTTATGCAGGAGTACACGCCCGAAAAAGGGTGGCATGATGCGCGTATCGTTCCATATGCGCCATTTGAGATGGACCCAGCAACGGCCGTTCTCCATTATGCCCAAGAGATATTTGAAGGCACAAAAGCGTATCGCCGCGCCGATGGCAAGATCAATCTATTCCGTCCATGGGAAAACGCCAAACGCTTCAACAACTCCGCCCGCCGCATGGCGATGCAAATAGTGGACGAAGAAGAGCATCTTGAAGCGATTATTAAACTGGTAGAGATGGAATCGGCGTGGGTTCCAGAAGCGGCCGGCTCTGCGCTCTACATTCGCCCGACCTTGATCGCTACCGATTTATCGCTCGCCGTCTATTCCAGCAATACCTATTTGCATTACATTATTGTCGGCCCTGTTGGTGCGTATTTTGCACAAGGGTTTGCGCCCGTGCCAGTGTATATCTCTGATAAATATCGGCGTGCTGTGCGCGGCGGCGTGGGTGACGCGAAGACGGGCGGCAATTACGCCGCCAGCCTGTTTGTCGGCGCAGGTGCAAAAGCGAAAGGGTATTCGCAAGTGCTGTGGCTGGACGCAATCGAAGGGAAATATATCGAAGAGGTGGGGGCGATGAATATCGCTTTTGTGTACGAAGGCAAGCGCATCGTCACCCCGCCATTGACGGGCAGCATTTTGCCCGGCATCACCCGCGACTCCATCCTCACATTGGGGCGGGATTTGGGATATGAGGTGAAAGAAACGGCCGTCAATGTTCATGAAATGTTGGCCGATATCAAATCAGGCAAAATCACAGAAGTTTTCGGCTGCGGCACAGCGGCTGTCATTGCCCCTGTGGGCAAATTTGGCTTCAAAGATGAAGAGTTCATCATCAACGACTATAAAGTCGGCCCCGTCACCCAACAGGTATACGACGAACTGACTGGCATCCAAACAGGGCGCATCGCGGACCGTTTTGGATGGATACATACGATAGAGTAGCATGTGTGCAAGTGGCAAGTGTGTAAGTAATAAGTAGGACTTTGTAACCTCGCCACTCTGCCACTCCGCTTCCCTGCCCCATGACAAATTCTGAAAAAGCGCATCAACGTAAGCGGCGGCGTTGGATAGAGCGCGGGATATTTGTTGCCGTTATTATTGTACTGCTCGGTACGATCTTGCTGTGGCAGGGGGGGGCATCATCATCGAAATTGGAAACGGCCGTTTCCTCTCACACCCCTGAACGCCCCATAGAGACGGTTGCGTCGACGGAGGTGCATACGGCCGTTCCCTCCCCCATCCCAACCAAAATAAAAATAGCGACCGATGCGGCAACAGCCGCATCGGCAACCGTTTTGCCGACAAGCACAGTCACGCACACGCCGGCTCCAACAGCGTACCCGACCCCTCTGCCGACCGATATATGCTTTAACTCACGAGTAGAAGTGTCGCTTTTGCCCACGCCCACACTGCCGCCATTGCTGCCTACCCCCTATAAAACCGTTAGCCTCACTTTGCAAGTTCCCATCCTGATGTACCATCACATCAGCGAGCCGCCAGCAGATGCCGGAGATGTAGCAATCCCCCTTTTTGTCCCTCCTGACCAATTTCGCCAGCAGATGGCATACTTGGCTGATAACGATTTTACCCCGATCAGTTTGTATGATTTGTCGTTTGCCATCGCTGCCAAAAAAGAATTACCCAATAAGCCGATAATCATCACTTTAGATGATGGATATGTTGATAATTATATGAATGCCCGCCCCATTTTGTTAGAGTTTAGCTTTCCCGCCACTTTCTTCATTCCGACTGATTTTCTTGATCGTCAAGATTATAATTATATGTCATGGGAGATGGTGATGGAGTTATCTTTTGTCCCCAATTTCTATATTGAGCCGCATTCCGTGACGCATCCCGATATGAAAGGTCTCACGGTGAGCGAAAATAAATATCAAATGAGTGCTTCGCGTGATCGTATTTTATCGTATACGGGGCGTTTTCCGCGCTTCTTTGCCTATCCATCAGGCAGGTATGATGAAAATTCGATGCAGGCAGCAGAGGAATTGGGTTTTTGGGGAGCATTGACGACGAATGGCGGCGTGTGGCACAGTTTTACACACCGTTATGAATGGACGCGCCTGCGTATGCACCCTAATTTAAGTATGGAGGATTTTGCGGAGCGGGTGGAGTAAATCAGCCGTTTGTTGGAGGAATCGTAAGCTCTGTTTTATCCCTGCGCTTTGCATCTATTTTGACGCAGAGCGCAGGGATTTTTTTATTGATCATTCACGAACGAAGCCGATAACATCTTCAGTAGCGGCTGACGGCATAATTTGAATAAACGTAATGCGGTGTAAGGGAACGATAAGACTGGTCACATCTTCCAGAACATAATGCAGGTCTAATCCATCACGCCGTCGGGGATTAAACACGCGAATAGATTGGTCGGCGGGAGAGGGGAGTTCTTCAACTTCGCAGGAAATTGATTCTTCATTTGCGATATGGATGACAACACTTTGCATACTATTTCTCCTTATGCAGATACTCTGCATGTATCAATTCTCGTAACTACTCAGTCATTGTCCAAATTAACCACAAAGACACGAAGAACACGAGTTTTTTAAGATTTTCCTTGTGATCTTTGCTTCTTTGTGGTGAAATAATTGGTAGGCTGAGTAGTTATCAATTCTCTTATGTAATTTTTTGAAGTATAGGGGGGATCGTCTCTTTTCTTATCCTAAAAAGATATGAATAAGCAGATCGCCGAATCGTACTTCATCACCATCTTTGATTAAATACGGCCGGTTGCCCGCTAGACGAAACCCATTTAGATGAGTCCCATTTGTACTTTCTAAATCAATTAAAACGACACCGTCTTCTGCGGCTTTTATAATCGCATGGTATCGTGATACGCCTTTTTCGCCGCCCTGATAATCAGTTAAATCCAGTTCAGGATAGAAACCCTCCTCATCATCAGCACGACCAACTTGAATTTGTGTGTGCAGAGGTAAAATAACACGTTTACGGCTAGAAGGGATAATGATGGTTACTAATAACTCATTTTCTAATGTAACTTGACCATGCTCATCAGTCGGCAATCGTGGTGTAGTGTGATGTCGTAAATGGGTAAACGGCAATATTGTTGTCCCGCTCCCGTCTTGGGGGGCAAGCAACGATAAACCACATTCTGTACAAAACAATGCTCCCTCAAGTTGAGGTGAGCCACATTCATAACAACGTTTCATAAGTACCTGTTACCCTTCCTTTGCGAATTGTTGCATTAACGCTCGCGTACCGTATTTTAGCTCTTTACGGCCGTCTATAGAAACCGTCTCCATATCAGATAGACGTTGTGTTTCGGCCTGCGCTTGTTGCGCTAACATCTCTTCGCCCGCTTCTAACAAACGGGTAGAGATATTTTGCATACGCAATGTTGCCATATCAAATTGACCAGATTCAGCCTCGCTCCACGCCTTCTCATTCATCTGATACAAATTAAATAGACGAACTGCTTTGAGCATTTTAGTTGACGGTTGTGTCTCTTCTACGTCAATAGAAACCCTTAGCATATATTGAACCGTCTGGCTGTATTTCTTCTTGTTTTCATGCGGAATTTCTGCTTTAAGTGCAATAGAAAAGGGGAGCTGCACTTCTTTTGGTTGTGGGGAAACTTCAAACTCAATCAAAGTAGTTAATGGCACACGTGTTTCCAAATGGCCTAGAGTGATCTCTTTGTTATGGTAGGGGACAGGCTGGGCAAACGGCGTTAGCTTGAACACATTGCGTACCACTATACTATCTGCAAATTGTGGCTGCACGATAATATCACGGGCAAAAATGTTACCCAATCCTTCGACATTCTGTTGTAAGCTAGAGATGATTTCGTTTGGGTGATTGATATATATTGAGCGTCCGCCAGAAGGGGCAACAAGTTCGTCTAAGAATTGATCATTCCATTCGCTGCCAATGCCAAAAGCGGTAATCCCCACTTTGTCTCGTGCTACTCTGCGGGCTAATTGTTGACAATGTTCAGCATCTCCGTAAGTGTGCCCGTCAGTGAGTAAAATAAGTTGATTGTTATATTTACTTAAATCAACTTGCTTGATCTGCTGCACACCAGTTGATAACCCTTGATAAATTTCAGTGCCGCCAGAGGTTTGTATACTGCGTACTTTGGCGATAATCCCAGTTTTGTTGAATGCCCGCCCGCTGGGCTGCACAACTTGAGCACGGTCACTAAACGAGATGATGGAGATCACATCATCGGGGGCTAAATTGTTAATCAAATTGCTGATGGCTGTTTTTACCCGTTCCATCCGCGCCCCGTGCATTGAGGTGCTACGATCGACGATAATGCTGATATTGAGCGGGGGATCGACTTCTTCGTTACGATCAACGGCCGTTATTTCCAATAGTGCATACAATAATTGTGGCGAATCTGTAACTGTCAGCGCATTGCGGCTGAATGTTATCTCAATAGTTAACAGCCCGTCAGATGTCTTTGTTTCCTGCATTTGCATCTGCAATAACTGTTTGTCATACGCTACTCGCGAATGTCTATTACCTAATACTTTATACGCATACAGCAGTCGTTTATGCGTCAATGGGTCAAATGGCACGCCCGCCTTCTTCTTTTCTTCCATTAAACGCTTAAATACAGCACGAATCTCCTCTTGCGAGGCTTTTTCTGGAACATTAAGAATGCTGTAATGTGTAATCTGCTTTTTCATGTGTTATTTGTAACTACTTGGGCATTATATCAATGTTGCTTCAATTTCTCTGTGGATAAATGTTCTACACGGTAGAGATGTAGTAGTTATGTAACTACTCAGCCTATCAATTATTTCACCACAAAGAAGCAAAGTGTTTTCTCAAAAAAGTGGGGACATGAGTACAGCAGATTTGAAAAAGAACAGATTGACTCGACTGACGCAATTTGTTCCTTTCTTAATTTGTTGTACTCACCCCGAAATATTGAGATGTTACGAAGCAAAGATCATAAAGAAAATCTTAAAAAACTTTATGTTCTTCGTGTCTTTGTGGTTAATTTGGACAAGGGCTGAGTAGTTACGTAGTTGTTTTTATTGTATAAGGCCATTCATGAAAAATAATTACACGTTTGTCATTCCCGTCTTCACGGGAATGATAAATAAAATTTTGGGTGATTTAAATTTAAAAATGGCCTAACAGTATTATTTGGTAATGGGACTTAGATTAGGTAAGAACAACGGTTTTTGCAATAGATGAGCAACCATAGCGAAGGTTAAAAATGATCGTTTTATTAGAATGCAAAATCAACCATAATGGCGGTGATATTATCATGGCCTCCAGCGGCGACAGCGGCCGTAAACAGCTCTTCTACAGCAATATCAATCTCATCATTTTCTGCGATGATGGTTTGCATATCATGATCAGAAATTAATCCGCATAATCCATCGCTACATAACAGCAAACGGCCGTTTGGGGGTAAACGCCGCATATATGTATCTATCTCAACATGATCGGCTTGTCCAAGTGCGCGCAACAATACATGTCGATATTCGTAATAAGCAGCCTCTTCATTCGTTAATTGTCCAACATCCAGCAAGCGTTGCACTAAGGAGTGGTCTTTTGTGATTTGTTCCAACTTTCCATCAGAAAAAAGATAAGCACGACTATCGCCGACATGGAAAGCGTGCAACCGTCGTCCAAGCAGTAACGCCCCTGTCAATGTTGTGCCGCTGTCAGCTTCAGGATCGATCTCATAAACGGCCGTATTTGCCTTTTGCCCCGCATTGCTCAGCACCTCTTGGATTGGTGTCGGGCTGCCGCCATCCATATCACGTAACAAGGGCAAATATATATTTTTAATGATCTCATGGGAAGCAACTCGTGAAGCGATCTTGCTTGCAATATGCCCATCTGAATGCCCGCCCATCCCATCAGCCACAATATACAAACCGAACGGCATCATATTAAAGTGACCGCCTACCTGCGATTCAAAAATTAGGGCAGAGTCATCATTCCGCTCACGCACCGCTCCCACATGGCAAATAGATGTGGCAGCAATATAAGGCAAACGATTCAAGGATATATCTGGCTGCCTCGTTTGCGGCTCAACAGCTTCTCCCCGCCATATGCCCATCGGTACAGTCGCTCCAGAGTCAATAAACTCCTCAACTGACATCTTCTCCGTTTGTGTTCTATCCAACACTTTATCTGCTGATCTAGCTGACGGTTTTCCCATAACGAATGGCATTACAACCGCATCCTTAAAACGATTTATATCGTCTGGCAAAGCAGTTTCGTCCATCGCAGTTTCGTCCATCGCAGGATCGTCCATCGCAGGATCGTCAATTACAGGTTCATTAGGTGATAAGATGTTCTCTGATTCGTTCATAATAAAATACCGGTATTCATCAATGGGTACTTATACGGGCAGGGCATACAAATAATGATCGGTAGACCCAATATACAACACATTATTAGATACGACAGGCGATGAAATGACGGAGCCGCCTGTTTTGTACTTCCAACGTACACTACCCTTTTTTAACGCTAAACTGTAAATAAAGCCATCTGTTGCCCCAAAATAAACAGCTTCATCCCATATCGCCGGCGAGGATGTGATCTGCCCATCTACTTCAAACGTCCATAATTCCCGTCCTGAGTCCATATCCAATGCGTATAACACCCCTTCCGCAGAGCCGATATATACGACACCATTATATACAACGGGGGATGAAACGATGGGGCGACGGGCGCGATGCTTCCAGATTGACCAGCCAGAACTAGCATCTAAGGCGTAAACGGTACTGTCAATAGAGCCGACAAAAACGATGTCATCAGCGACGGTTGGTGACGAGATGACGGCACGCTTCGCTTGTGTTTGCCACGCCCCGCCACCATTAGCTAAACTCAGGCTGAAAATATAGCCGCCTTCTGTTCCAAAATAGAGATACTCATTGCCAACAAAGGGGGTGGAACGGACGGGGCCGAACGCATCGGTTTTCCATACCATTTTGCCTGTTTTGCTGCTAACAGCATAAAAATTGCCGTCATCAGAGCCAAAGAAAACATGATCAAATTTAACGATGGGGGAGGAGTAAATAGGCCCTTTTGTTGTGAACCGCCACTTTTGACGGCCGTTCTTAATCGAGATCGCATACAAACTATCATCGGACGAGCCGATAAATACCGCATCCTCATAAACAAAAGGAGAAGACCCCAGCCCGTCGGCCGTCGGGTACTTCCAAACAAATTTTCCCGTCTTGCGGTTCACCGCATATAAATTATTATCATACGCACCGACAAAAACAAGATTATGATCAACGGCCGCTTTTGATCGAATCTCATCTTCACACTTAAAGCGCCAAAGCGGTTGAATACCTTGTACAAAGCCTTCCTCTTGAGCGGGCGCACCAGCGGTAGCAGGGGCCGATAGAGACGGTGATCCAGAAGTAGGAGGGGAAGAAACGGCCGTTGGTACAGGAATATTACGCGCTGATGCTGATCCAATCTGTGCCGTTGCCAATATCTCTTGGCGTGAAAGGTCTTGTAACGCTTCGCGTAACGCTTTGGCCGACTCATACCGCTCGTCTGGATTATAATCCAAACAGCGCATAATAATCGCCTCAAAAGCGGGGGAGACACTCTTATTTGCCTTTTGAATCGGCCGTTCGGCAAAGGTAAACGGAGGCTCTAATCGCGGGTCTTGTCCCGTCAACATATGATGGAACGTCGCCCCCAATGCGTACACATCCCCAATTGGAGTAGAAATGCCGCGATACTGCTCAGGCGGGCAATACCCTTCGGTTCCAATCATCGTCCCCTTAGCCGGCCCTTCAAACACCTTAGCGATATTGAAATCAATCAGCCGAATACGGTTATGTTGATCCAACATCACATTCGCCGGTTTAAGGTCTCGAAAAACGACGGGGGCTGGCTCCTGATTATGTAAATAAGAGAGCGCATCAGTAAGCTGAATCATCCAATCAATCGCTAACTCTTGATCCAATGGTTTGCTTTGCCCTTCCAGCCACACTTCCATATCTTTGCCGCGAATAAGCTCAAGAATAAGGTAGCTCTTGTCCCCTTCTATAAAATAATCAGACACGGCCGGGATGGCAGGGTGATCCAACATAGCCAACATGCTGGCCTCGCGCTCAAATGATTTGATCGTCATCTCGCGCACTTTGGGGTCGGCGACGCTGATGACCATCTCTTTGACCGCGCATAACTTGGTCGCGTTTTCAAAACGCATATCTCGCGCTTGATAGACAGAGCTAAACCCGCCAGACCCTAAATTGCCGACGATACGATATCGTCCTTGCAACATTTCACCGGGCTGCATGACAATACGTTTGTTCTTTTTCTTTTTGCCGCGTTTACTTGCAAGCTGTCTGGTTGTTAATCGCGCCATAATTCTGTAAAAAATTGATGATTAAAGACAGTTGGCTGGACAATTAGCCCATTTCAGAGAAATAAGTATACCTATGCAGGCTCTCCAATAGTGCAGTCAACTTTTAGATTACTATTTCTTAAGTATAGCAATGAATAAACAAAGGGGCGAAGTGTCGCTGCTAGGGCGATTCCAACCTCGCCTTAATTCGTGATCGTGATCGAAAATCGAAAAAACCGATCACGAAAACGATCACGAAATACGATCACGACAATCATAACGTATACATTCCCCGCAATTCACATGTTATGTCAATTGCGGAGTTGCTAAAAACGGTGTAAATTTGGAATTTAACAGTGCGATTTGGAGGTTGGAATCGCCCTGCGAAGTGTCGCTGCTAGGGCGATTGCAACCTCGCCTTAATTCGTGATCGTGATCGAAAATCGAAAAAACCGATCACGAAAACGATCACGAAATACGATCACGACAATCATAACGTATACATTCCCCGCAA
>WFSA01000041.1 GCA_015486215.1 Anaerolineae bacterium
CTAGTACAGTACCAATGTTATATTGATGGATTAAAATTCAATAGGAGTAGAGGCTTTAGTCGATCCTGTATCGGCTAAAGCCTTTACTCCATCCATCAATATTTGATTGGTGCTGTACTAGTATAACTTGGCCTAAGTTCTTAGATGATATACGCCGCCTGTATCGGGAATCGGAATTTCCGATACCTATCTGATGGGAGTTGCGGGAATTCTGATTTCCGCAACAAATAAGATACAAAGACTTCCGCCAGCGTGTACTAGTACGATTTCAACTTCCAAAATTGGACACCGATTGCACAGATGAACATAGATAAAGGATCAAAATCAGTGGAATCAGCGTGATCAGTGTCCAATTTTAAAACATGATCAACTCGTATCTTCTCAGTATTTCGGGGTGATTACACCCAATTAAGAAAGGAACAAATTACGTCAGTCGAGTAGATTCGTTCCTTTCCTAATTAGCTGTAATCATGCCCCCAGCTTTTTGAGAAGTCACATCAACTCGATTTTCTGTAAAAGACGAGGTTGCAATCGCCCTGCTTGCAGACTCGCAAGCGCACACCCCTGCAAACAAAAAAGGCAGACACGCATTCGCATCTGCCTCTAAAGTTAACTCTTGATTCTGTAAAAAACGACTACTTAATTAGCCCTTCTCCACGAAGGAATTTCTTGATGTCAATCAACGTTTTTTGCCCAATACCAGAGATTGCCAGCACCGCATCATCACCTTGTTCTAACAAAGCGTGAACATCATTAACGGTGGTGATTTCAGCACCTTTGAGAGCTTTGTTTGCCCGTGTGCCTAAATTCATCTCTTCCACAGCCAGATTGATCGGTTGTGCTGCTTCCTGCTCCTTCTGCAACTCATCTTGGATTTGTTGACGGCGTTGCAGACGTTTCATAAAGCGATCAACTTGCCCCTCTGTATCCAGCAAGCGTTGTGTACCAGTGTAAAAGGGGTGCGTACCCGACCAAATTTCAACCCGAACTTCTGGTTGTGTCGAACCAATGGTCATCACCTGCTCGCCATCGACAACAACAGGTGCCGCAGGATACCATTTGGGATGTATACCTTGTTTCATTTCTTACCGCCCCTTAGCTTTCGATTGGATAGACACTGACGTATTTACGGCCGTGTTTCCTTTCGAACTTCACCTCTCCCACGATGAGAGAGTAAATTGTATAATCTTTACCTAATCCAACATGGTTGCCCGGTTTTACCTTTGTACCGCGTTGGCGAATAATGATATTGCCGGGTATGACGAACTCGCCGCCATACCGTTTAACACCTAACCGTTTTGAATTGCTGTCGCGCCCATTATTTGTTGAGCCAGCACCTTTTTTATGAGCCATGAGTGATTCTTCTCCTATCCTGTGAGTATTTCATCGATCCGCAAGCGGGTATAATATTGTCGATGACCTTGACGGCGACGGTAACGTTTTTTAGGTTTGTATTTCCAAACGAAAATTTTCTTACCGCGATACTGTTCAACGATGGTTGCTTTTACGGTGGTTCCGGCGACGGTGGGCGTACCAACGCTGACGGCATCGCCATCAGCTAAGAGAAAAACATTCTCTAACTCGATCTGCTCACCGACTTCATAGGGCAGCTTCTCAACACTGAAACTGTGCCCCACTTCGGCGCGGTATTGCCGACCACCACTCTCTACTATTGCGTACACTATTTGTACCTCCAAAAAGAATCGGCATACTAGGATGCCGATTTCACGTTAATAAAATTCGCAAGGGAAGTGGTTGGGTATCCCAAGCGACGAAAGGGAATTATAGGTGTGAATTGTTAATTGTCAACTTTTTTCTGGTAAAGTGAATGAGCGTACCCAGTTCAACTGCATTATTCAGCAGTAATAAATTTTCTACGTTTTTTGCCTCCATCCCTGAGAAAATTCGCATAGCGAGTGTAGGGTAAATATCGACTAAGGCTAACATTTCTTTAACTTTGCTTGCCATGCCGCCCGTCACATCGGTGCCGCGTGAGCCGCGCAGGGCGGGGGCGATGGTATCATAGGCGGCGGCTGTGATGGTGGGGATGAGACGGCCGTTTTCATCATAAACCCCCTCCGTCTCGCCTGCCAACAGCAAGCGCGACGGCCGTAACTCCGCCGTCAATCCAACCATCAACTCTTCTGTAGAAAGAATCGTGCCGCCGCGCACCGTGTCAAAAATTGTATCCCCATAAATAACGGGCAGGAGGCCGGCATCAAGCGCGGCGCGGATGGGAGCGGCCGAAATGTGGAGCAAACGGCCGTCCTCTGCCCGTGCAAATGCGGATGGCGGCAAGCCGATAGCCGGCACGCCAGCCTCCAGCAATGCTTCGATCACCAATTGGTTCAATTGCGTCATCACTGCATGAACGCGGGCGAAACTGTGCCACTCAACGGCCGTTTTTACCCCATTGCGCGTGTGATGCTTTGCCGCCGCCACATGCCCAAACGAGCCGCCGCCATGCCCCAACAAAAGCTGCATTCCAGAATGCTGCGCCCGTGCAGAGGCGATCTCACCCGCCAGTCGCTGCAAAATGCGAGGCCGCACAGCCGAAACGGCCGTTTTGTCCGTAATTAACGATCCACCAAGTTTAAGAAATATCATGGGAGGTGTGCAAGTATGCAGGTGTGCAAGTTACCTGCTCACTTGCACACTTGCATATGTGCGACCGCTTGCGCGGGGGTGTCCGCAAAGTGGAGGGTGTTGAAATCTTGGGGATACATGTATGGGGAGTCGGCGAAGGTTTCGAGGGTGTTGCGCCAGAGGTCGCCTAAGAGGGAAAACGGCCGTTTTTCCATCTCCCCCACCTGCATCATCCCCCACGCCATCCCCATTTCGGCTAATGTGCCGCTGCTGCCGGGCAGAACGATGATACCGTCATTTTGGGTGACAAGGTGCATTAGCCGTTCATGCAGGGTGACGTACCGTATCTCTTCTATTACCCATTGATTATGTTTGAGGGGGCGGAACGCTTCGATCGCTTCAGAGGTCACACCGATGACATGGCCGCCCGCTTCGGCCGCCCCTTGCGATACGCCAGCCATCGTGCCGGTGTAGCCGCCAGTGGCAACGATGAAGCCTGCTTCTGCTAATAAGCGGCCGACTGCACGGGCGTTTTCATACGCTTCTGTGCCTGCTTTTGGTCTTGAACTGCCAAATACTGAGATTGTTTTCATAGCTTTACCTGATTTTGTAATTATTTATCTGCGTCAATCTGCGGATCATTCTAATGGCCACCTAATTTTTAAGGGAGCGACGGAGGCGAATCTCTCTCCGGATTCTATGGTATTGAGCCGCTCTTGGCTGAGGCGGTCATAAAGGCCGACAATGGTTTGATAATCGCCAACGGCCGTTTCCTCTCCCACCTTTATCTCGTGAATTTGCACGATTACGTCACCCGTTTGCCACGCCCAAGAGGGCGCGTCCAGACGGTCATCCTGCCCCAAAACAGCCCCTTGCGGGGTGAGAACTTGGGTGAAAAGAACCGCATCCGTCGTGTGCAGCGGGGTTGAGGCGGCTCCGATACGGTCGGGGTTTAGCACCCGCCAAACGGTGAGAAGCGAAGCCGTCCCCCCCGCGCTTGTCGTTGGCTGCACCCATTCAGCGTGCAATAGAGCGGCCCCATCATTGAAATTAGCGATAGGCGGTTCTTCAAAATTTCCTATAGCCATCGCATAAACGGTGAAGGAGGGATTTAGATCGTCGGGGCGGAGGGAGTAATATTCAACGGCCGTCAACCATTGTTCAAAAATAGGATGTGGCGGTGTGGATGCGGGAATGACGGCCTGATTTTGCGCCCCGTCAGCGACGATGAGCGCACGGCGCGCGTCCATCCAGCGCATCCCTTCCGCTTGGCTGGGCGATAGCAGTTGGGCGATGGATGGGTCGTGGGCGACATTAGGATAGATTGATGAGATGGAAATTGTCCCTTCCCCCATTCCATTCTCCTGCTCGTCAAGATACGCCATCATCGCCGCCAAATTTTGTTGATACGCGTCCCGAACGGCGGGGGATTGCCCCCATTTTACAAAATAATCGCGCCCTGTCGCCCCGCCGATGAGGAGCAGCCAGAGCAGGGCGGCGATGGGAATTCCTTTTTTGGCGGCGGGGATTTTTTTGCCCAGCCAATTGCTGCTATGGACAAAACCGAGCGCGGGTAAGGTGTAAACGGCCGTCATCGCGGCGATATTGCGCGTCGTGTTGGCCGTCGCCCCTGTGACGAGCGAAGGAATGATGCCCGCGCCAAACCAGAGCAGGAGCAAGGCGTAGGCGGGCTTTTTCCAATTCCAAAGGGCAGTTGCCGCGCCAATCAAGAAAAAAAAGGCGGTCAAGGGGATAAAAACGGGGCGGCCAGGGATATTATAGGCCAAGAATTGGTCGCCCGCGTTTGGCTGGACAAAGGCGCGTAACGCGCTGCTGCTATTGATGAGCAACGGCAGTACGTTTCCCGCTTTCAACGCCTTAATCGTCCCGTCTAGCATATCTAAACGAGTGAGAGCTTCAGGATGAAAATGGAGATAGGCGAAGAGCGGGGTGACGAGTACGCCAGCCAGCAATAATCCGATCACGGCCGATTTCCATGCCGCACGAAAGCGATCACGGTGAAAAAGGGCGAGATAGAGCAGGAAAACGGGATACAGCAGCCATGCGACGCGCGAGGAGAGGTAAATATGCACGGTGACGGCGACGGCGACGGCAAAGGCGACCGCAAATTTGTGTTTTTGGCTCTTGGTGAGCGGGTGAAGGGGGAGGGTGAGGCGATGAAAAAAGGTGACGGCGATGGTCACAAAGAGGGGCATCAGCCCAGCGCGTAACGCTTCGCGGCTGCTGGCAACAGCCCAAAAGGAAAGGGCGGTGATGGATAGGGTGAGGACGGCCGTTTTCCAGCCAAATGCCCGTTTTGCCCATCCATACGCCGCCGCCATCGCCAATATGCTGGCAAAAACGGTGACCAATCGCAGGGCAAAAACCCCTTCGCCCAGCAACGCCATACTGCCGGCGGCGGTATAACTATACAGCGGCTCGCTGCCATAATTGAGGGGAAAATAGAAGAGCAATTCTCCATCTAATATCCCCATCGCCTCGCGCCCATGATTAGCCTCATCATGCGTCAAGCCGGGCGGCAGGCTGTTTGATTGATGGGTGCGAAACGCAAAGGCGGCAAGAAGAATGAAAATAACAAGCAATAAACGGCGGTCGGCCACTTGCTCACCTGCCCTTTGCATGCCTGCCACTCTCTACTCCTTTTCCGCTACTGCAAATACTTCCCGTTCAAAAAACCATCGAATGGGAGGTAGATCGAAGGCGATTTTGTGTAATAGGCGCATGACAGCGTTTTCTTGCCGATCTTGGGGCGGGGAGTCGAGCCATACGTTGCTGCTGAAGCCCGCTTTTTTGAGCGTGCGCCCCATGCTGAACATATCTTGTTCGTTGACATGCACATGTTGGTTGACAGGGGTGATGGCGCGGGGGTCTTTGGGATACCCTTCGCGCTGTCCCAGCAAGGCGCGGAAGCGGCGCACCCACGGGTAGGCGTGGTCGTCGTACCATTTATTGGGGGCGGTGTGGATGATGAAACGGCCGTCGTCCTTCAACACCCGCCGCACTTCTAACATCGCTTCGTGCAATTCCCACGGGTGCAGATGTTCAACGACATCAAACATCAGAGCGCGGTCAAAGTATTTGTCGGGGAAGGGTAATTTTTTGGCATCAGAACGGCAAATGCCCGTTTTGGGGGATGGCGCGTCAGGAGATTCTGCCTTTAAGCGCGTGATCTCATCATCAATGATTTTATTTGTCATGCTGATGGCCGCTTCGGCGTAATCAATACCATACGCTTCCACGCCTAATCTCATGCAATGAGTGATGATTTCGCCGCGCCCGCAGCCGACATCGAGCAGTTTCATGCCGGGCAGCACATTGGCGACTTCAAATGCGTCGTTCAATCGGCGGGATAGATGTTCGCCTTCGAATTCGATAAAGATATCAAACCCTTCACACGCTGTTAAAAAATACTCCTCTGTGTATAAATCAGAGGAGAGGGGTTTCTTCTTATTTTCGCTCATAAATTTCCTTATAAGGCAATGCAATTCCTGCATTGCTGATGGGCGGCATTATAAAGCAGGTGTGCAAGTTTGCAAATTTGGACATGGTTTATGGGATGGAAGGGAATTCTTTCATCATTGCGTCATCACGATGGGGAAGAAGAGTATCTGGCGAATATAAGAGAGGGAGACGGCGTTGCTGTGGGTGATCGATCCTGTTGTGCCGATGATGTCAAGCGCGTGCGTCCCCGTCGCCCCGCTGCTGCTGATCATCAATGTGGTGGTGAACGAGGGTTGAGCGGTGTTGACGGAAAAGTGTGCCGTTGTGCTGATCGGTTGTCCATTGACGCTCAATGTCACCGTATCGGTGATATTTTCTATTGCTTTTACCGTTATCGTATAGACAGCACTATTTGGAGGGGTAACGCTTTGGGTGACGGGTGTGGTATTGATAGTGAAGTCGGGAGGGGCGGCGTTAATGGCCGCTAATATATCCAATCGCCCCCAGCCGTAGCTGTTATTGGGGGTGCTGCTGCCCGATACGCCGCCGCATGATTGTGCCGTTGTGCGGGGGACGGTGCTTGTGTTAAATAAGGTTTCAACGGCCGTTACATCTCCAATCAAAGAAGGCGCACGCTGCAATAACAACGCTACCGCTCCGGCCACATGCGGCCCAGCCATACTTGTCCCGCTCTTACTGCCATACCCACCGCCTGGCACAGAGGAGCGCACGCCGACACCCGGCGCAGAAATATCTGGCTTTGGCCTGTTACTGCCATCTACCGTCACCGGCCCGCGACTGCTGAAACTGGCGATATTGTCGCCGCTGTCCGTCGCTCCGACAGTGTAAGAGGCATCATAAATTGCCGATGGGGTGTTGATCGTTTCACAACTCGAACCGCTGTTTCCTGCCGAGTGAACGGTGATGATGCCTGCGGCGACCACATTGTTGACGACGGTCAGCATGACGGTGGGATCGGTGCATCCTTCGCTGGCGGGGCAGCCCCATGAGTTGTTGATGACATGCGGAGCCATCGCGGGATTGGGGGCGGAGCCGTCTATTTTTGTGGGGGCGATGAACCATTGATAACATTCGGTATAGCTGGCTGGTGATCCCCATCCTTCTTCCATATTACGGCAGCTAATCCATTTTGCGCCCGGTGCCATGCCGATTTGATTTGCGCCGCCATCATTGCCGACCATCGTTCCCATCGTATGCGTTCCATGCGAATGATCGTCACAGGGGACGGCTGAGTCGAAGCCGCAAACATTGCCCGCAGAGGTATGCGGATCGTTGGCGTGGATCGCATCATGCCAGTTGTAATTGTGGTCGGCGTTGCTGCCATCCCAGCCGCGATATTGATTGATGAGGGCGGGATGATCCCAATCGTATCCCGTATCTTGCCCGCCGATGACGATGCCTGTGCCGTCATATCCCATCCCCCAGACGGCGGGCGCACCGACTTTGCTGATGCCCCACTCGATGGAGTTGACGGCGCGATTGACGGCGGGTATATCTATTTTCTCTGGCTCATCCAGATGGACGGATGGATTGGCGTAAATGTGAAACACATCGGCGCGGCGTGCCATGCGCTGCACGATGCGGCTGTCGCCGCGCACCAAAATCATATTGGCTGCCCAAAAGGGGCGATATTCAACACCTTCTGCTTTTAACATGGTGATGATGGGGGATTGGGTGCGGGCGGCAACGGCCGTTAACCGTTCAAATACATACCGCCCCTTCTCTTCTTTTGTTTGCAATTGGGCAGCCCCGCTCACATCCGCTTGCTCGTTGAGGAAGATAAGGAATTCGGTTTGTTGGTCGGGATGGCGCACGCTTGCTGTTTCCAGCACCCACGCATCTACTTTTTCTTGCCATATATTATCGGTAATTGTAAATTGTGCAGTTGTGCGATGGAATTGGAATATAATGATAAGTATTGTGATGACGCTGGCTGTGGACAGTATAAAACCCTTTGTCTGTTTCATTATGTCTCCTGTAAATCGGGGAAACTTGTTGTAAAAAGTAACTGTTCAGGTGGATTCCCGCCTGCGCGGGAATATATGGGCGATTTAGCGAATCGTCCCTACGCGACTGTTATTGTAGGTCAAATTTGCAAACTTGACCTACGAAATATATTCGTTACCATTCAGCAAATGGGCTGGACAGCGCACGGGCCGACAGTATTCTGTCGGTTGACGAGGCAGAAGGTTGCCAATTACGATTGGTAAAAATCGAAACATCAGCGGATGCCTTCCGGCGTACCACACGCCGACACCACGCCCCGAAAGAAGCGGCATAATACAATGCGGTGCAGGTAACTGTGCCGACAAAATATGCCGCAGTGGAAATACAGATAGGGGCGTTCCCTTTGGATACGCTAATTTAGAGTGTGCAGGTGTGCGGGTGTGCAAGTGTTACTTGCACACCTGCATACTTGTTGCTTGCAACTGGAGGTTTTTATGTGTGGTATCGTTGGGTATATTGGGGCGCGTTCTGCGCCGGATGTGGTGATGGGCGGGTTGAAGAAGCTGGAGTATCGCGGCTATGATTCGGCGGGGGTGGCGGTGTTGAAAAACGGCCGTTTTTCCATTCGGCGTAATAGCGGCAAGTTACACTATTTGGAGGAGACGCTGCGTGAACGGCCGTTGAGCGGTCATATTGCCATCGGTCATACGCGATGGGCGACGCATGGCGCACCGACAGAGGCGAATGCCCATCCCCATATGAGCATGAACGGCCGTATCGTCGTTGTGCATAACGGCATCGTCGAGAATTTTATTCCCTTGCGCGATGAGTTGCAGGCGGAGGGCGTGGTTTTTCAGTCGGACACGGACACGGAAGTGATTGTGCAGTTGGTGGAGCGGTATGTGGAGGCGGGCGAAGGGTTGGAAACGGCCGTGCGTTACACCATCGCCCAATTGAAAGGAGCCAGCGCGATTGTGGTAGTGAGCCGTGATAATCCCAACGTGATGTATTGCGCCCGTTTGGGTAATGCCGGCGGTATTGCCATTGGGTTGGGGGAAGATGAGATTTTCCTTGCGTCGGACATTCCCGCCATTTTGGAGTACACCCGCGACATGATTTTCCTCGAAAATCGGCAGATGGCGCGGCTGGAGCGGGACGGCTGCCACGTCACCGACTTGGAAGGCGTGCCGATGGCGGTCGAAACCCATCGCATCGCCTGGGATCCGGTGAGCGCGGCCAAAGGGGAGTACAAGCATTTCATGCAGAAGGAGATTTTTGACCAGCCCCGCGCTATCATCGACACGATTGGCGGGCGGGTTGATTTTGAAAACGGCACTGTTTCTCTGCCAGAAATGAACCTTACCCCTGAACTTGTGGGCAACATTAAGAAGCTGATCATCATCGCTTGCGGCACGAGCTATTATTCCGGGCTGGTGGGCAAGGTGATGATTGAATCTATCGCCCGCCTGCCGACGGAGGTGGTGTATGCGTCGGAGTTTCGGTACGCCGACCCGATTGTGGATGAGGAAACGGCCGTTTTAACCATCACCCAATCGGGCGAAACGGCCGATACGCTGGCGGCCGCTGAATTAGCAAAATCACGCGGGGCGACGATGTGGACAATCGTCAATGCGCTTGGCAGCCAATCTATGCGGCTGTCGCACGGGCATATCTCCATGCACGCGGGGCCGGAGATTGGGGTAGCCAGCACCAAAGCATTTACCACTTCGCTGGTCGATCAATATATGTTGGCGTGCGTATTGGGGCAGATGCGCGGCACAGTCACTCCTGAACAAGGGCGGGAGTTGGTGGCCGGGCTGGCACAACTGCCTGATCTGGTCGGGCAGGCGTTGGAGCAGGATGAGGCGTATGCGGCATTGGCGAGCAGGTTCTACAAGACGGAAAATTTCCTCTATTTGGGGCGCGGCGCGAATTATCCAGTGGCGCGGGAGGGGGCGTTAAAGTTGAAGGAGATTAGTTATATTCATGCCGAAGGGTATCCGGCGGGTGAAATGAAGCACGGCCCCATCGCCCTGATTGATGAGACGATGCCCGTTTTTGCGGTGGTGACGCAGGATCATCTGTACGACAAGATGATCAGCCAAGTGCGGCAGGCGAAGGCGCGGGGCGGTGTGGTCATCGCGGTGGCGACGGCGGGGGATGAGGTGATTGGGGGCGAGGTGGATTATGTGGTGACGGTGCCGCTCGCGCCGCCGCTGCTTGCGCCGGTGGTCAATGTGATTCCGATGCAATTGTTTGCCTATCATGTGGCGGTGCGGCGCGGGGCGGATGTGGATCAGCCGCGCAATTTGGCGAAGAGTGTGACGGTGGAGTAATGGATAATGGATGATAAGTTCCAATAATGATAAGTTCCAATAAATAAGGGGCTTTTCCAATAAATAAGGAAATGGGTCAATAATAAAGGGAAATGGGTTTTTGATTTGTCCCAATAAATAAGGGGAAAATCGGCATGCTTTTAAGAATTATACGCATTGTGTAATAAGTGAAATTTAGCGTAAGAAATAGACAGATACCTATTTCTTACGCTTTTTACTTTTAATTATGCCCCACTTCCTCGCTCCCACTCCTTATACGCCTCACCAAAGATAAATTTAATCACCTCTTCGCGGAAATCAGATTCATCCGTGATTTTCTTGTATAAGTCAAAATTATTTTCAATCATCGTTTGCAACACAGACGGGAACAATGCTTCAAACAACAAGCGCACATGTGCTTGCGAGTTATTCGTCGCACTAGAACGTAAACTATCCTGATTCACCATGCGGGTTTTTAATTCGGCAAAGAAAACTTTATCGCCTTCGTCAAATTCTGTGCCGAACCGTGCGTTCAGTTCCGCAATGATTTCAGAAAGACGCAGCTTTTCATCGTCGCTACCGTTTCCCATCAATCCATCCCCCATCGGCTCCAATATCCCATCCTCATCTTCTAATTCAATCTGCCCTTCAAACATCTTTTGAATGCGATAACTCTCCAAATCAGCATGTTCTTGGATATTCAATTGTGGTGATTCCTTAGCGCGGGGCAGTGATTTTCGCAACATTCGCCCAAATAAATAAAGTTCTTCCAACTCCCTGTCGTGAAAGGACATCACCTGCGCCAAAAACGCATACAGGCGGATGTAACTATCCAGGAGCTTCCGAAATTCCTCTTTCCTCGCGTTGTCAGCGATGTAATGGAAGCGGGTGACGATGTTTTTGAGGAACGGTTGTAACTTTTCTGCCTGCTCCCCTTCGCGCAAAAAGAGCTCGGCGATAATGGCCGCATCGGCATCACTGTACAAATCAAATTCAGACAGAGTGTATTGCAAATCATACAACTTGTTGGGGTTTGTTCCTTCGCTCAACAGGGTTGTTTTGTAATAGGGCTGGAACGCTTTTTGGATATGCTCGGCCTTATTCACGAAATCCAGCACCAGTGTTTCCGATTTATTTTCGCGGATGCGATTGAGGCGGCTGATCGTTTGCACAGCGGCTAACCCGCTCAACACTTTGTCAATGTACATCGTATGCAATAAGGGTTCGTCAAACCCTGTCTGGAATTTTTCGGCTACGATTAAAAAGCGGTATTCCGGCTTTTTGAATGCCATCGCTGTTTGCGTGTCAGAAAAGCCGTTCATTCCTGCTTCTGTAAATTTACCGCCATCTTCCACTTCGCCGCTGAAAGCAACTAACGCTTTGAAGGGGAGATTGTGGGCGGCAAGATACGCATTGAAGGCCAACTTATAGCGTACAGCATGTTTGCGACTGCGGGTGACCACCATCGCTTTGGCTTGCCCACGGCCGTTTTTATCAGGAATACGCTTTTGCACGCTGTTGATGAAATGGGTCACCATAACGGCCGTTTTCTGTTCAATCGTATAACTGTGCATATCCACATAATTGCGTAATTGGCGTATAGCGCGGCTTTTGGGGTAATTGGGGTCGTCCTCAATCGTTTTGAGCAGGTTAAAGTACGTTTTGAGCGTGGTGTAGTTTTGCAGCACATCTAAAATGAACCCCTCTTCAATCGCTTGGCGCATTGTGTATTCATCGAATGGGGAAAAGCCGCGCGGGTCTTTGGGATTAGGAATACCAAAAAGTTCCAAAGTTTTTTGTTTGGGCGTGGCCGTAAAGCCAAAAAAGCTCAAATTACTGTGCCGTCCCCGTGCCTTCATGCTGGCATTGATCAACTCCTCGCCCGTGATGGTTTCAGAATCGTCAACCTCTTTGAAGTGGGCGATGCCCAAGACACGCTTTAACTCTTTGCTGGTTTCGCCCGTTTGCGAAGAGTGGGCTTCATCAGCGATGATAGCGAAGCGTTGGCCGGATAGTTGATGGATTTTATCGACGACGTAGGGGAATTTTTGCAGCGTCGTGACGACGATCGTGCGCCCCTCTTCCAGTGCGGCGGCCAATTGGCGGCTGTCTTTGTCGATGACGGCTACTTTGCCCGTGATTTTTGTATCGCTGGTGCGGATGTCCAGTTGGCGCACGGCGTTTTGCAGTTGGTTATCCAATACGCGGCGGTCGGTGATGACGACAACGGAATCGAAGATGCGTTTATTATTTTCGTCGAACAGAGAGGAGAGACGGTGCGCCAGCCAAGCGATAGATTTGCTTTTACCACTGCCCGCGCTGTGCTGCACAAGGTAATTTTTGCCCGTACCCGTCGCTTTTACGTCAGCCAACAGACGGCGTACCGCTTGGCGTTGATGGTAGCGGGGGAAAATCAATGTCTCTTTTTGCGTTTCCTCATCAACCTCAATGAAAATGAAGGAGCCGACCAACTCTAACACGCTTTCGGGTTGCAAAATATGTTCCCAAAAGTAGCTGGACGCATACCCTACGGGATTAATGGGATTGCCCGCACCGCCATCGTTGCCGCGATTGAAGGGTAAAAAGCGGGTCGCTTTTCCTTGCAGGCGGGTGGTCGAGTACACCTCATCCCCATCAACGGCGAAATGGGCAAGGCAGCGTTTGAAGGCCAACAGCGGTTCGCCCGCTGGGTCGCGGTCGCGCTGATATTGGATGATGGCGTTGATTTTATCTTGGCCTGTCAGCTTGTTTTTTAGTTCAATGGTGAAGAGGGGCAGACCGTTGAGGAAGATGACTAAATCAATGCGGTTGCCATTTTTACTGCTGTATTGACATTCAGGCATGACGGAAAGGATGTTCTGCCCGTATTTTTGCCAATGGTCGGGGTTGAGTTTACTGGCGGGGCGGAAATAGGCTAGATTGAAGAAGCTGCCATGATCTTTAACGCCATGTTTGAGAACGTGCAGTACGCCATGCTGTTCAATTTGGCGATGGAGCCGCTTGAGAAATTTTTCGCGGATGCCCATGCCATGTTGGGCTTGTAATTCTGCCCATGTGTCGGGCTGGGTTGTGGTCAGGAATTCGACCAGCATTTCATAATCAACGGCGTGGGCGATGTCGTAATGGGCGGCATTGCGCGATTTATTGCCATTCCGCTGCCGATAGCCGCCCGTATTAACCAGGTGATTGACGATATGTTCTTGAAATGCTTTCTCGCTGATGTCCATAATTAATTACCATGCTGTAGGGGCGGGACGACGCGGCCACGATCTTGTCGTAAACACACGACCTTTATTCCGCGTCGTCTCGCCCTGCGTACATTACGGGACGCAATGGGGGGCGAGATAACGCGGAATGGAAGTTATGTGTTTATGACAGGGTTATGGCCGCGTTATCCCACCCCTACGGGCGGGTGGTTATGGGTGATAATCCATTTTTTCCAACTTTATTCCGCGTCGTCTCGCCCTGCGTACATTACGGGACGTAATGGGGGGGGGCGAGATAACGCGGAATGGAAGTTATGTGTTTATAACAGGGTTATGGCCGCGTTATCCCGCCCCTACGGGCGGGTGGTTATGGGTGATAATCCATTTTTTCCAACTTTATTC
>WFSA01000042.1 GCA_015486215.1 Anaerolineae bacterium
CGCTGGCGGAAGTCTTTGTATCTTATTTGTTGCGGGAATCAGAATTCCCGCAACTCCCATCAGATAGGTATCGGGAATTCCGATTCCCGATACAGGCGGCGTATATCATCTAAGAACTTAGGCCAAGCAATACTAGGGCGATTGCAACCTCCAAACCGCACTGTTAAATTCCAAATTTACACCGTCTTTAGCATCTCCGCAATTGACATAACATGTGAATTGCGGAGAATTTATGCGTTATGATTGTCGTGATCGTATGTCGTGATCGGTGCTTTTTCGATTTTCGATCACGATCACGAATTAAGGCGAGGTTGCAATCGCCCTATTCTGATTATTCGCCCATCCATCCCCTTTGTGCTACCCTCTCTATGACGCATTGCGTTATGGAACTGTAATTATGACACAAAGAATATACATCTATCATTTTGAAGCGCGTGACGGGCTGTCTGTGCATGTACGCCGTATGGGGCATGACGATACCACCCACCTGATTGACATTTTCGATCACATGGGAGCCGACAGCCGTTATAACCGTTTCCATCAACCGACCGCCCATCTGGATCGGGAATTTGTGCAGCGTGAAGCGCAGCATATCGCTGATTTGCATAATGCGGGCGGCTTGCTCGCGTTCGCCAATTTACCAGAACAGAAAAATGCGCCCATCGGCGGGGCGCGGTATGTGCTGTTGGGGGGGGGACGGGCAGAAACGGCCGTTTCCATTCGTGATGATATGCAAAGAAAAGGGATCGGGACTCACCTTTTGCAGCTTATCGCCAAAGAGGCAAAATTGGCTGGTGTGACAACCCTCATCGCCACCATACAAAACGAAAACCGCGCTATTTGGCGCACCTTAAAACATCTAAACCACCCACTCAAACGCATTCAGGACGGCACTATTTCCGAAATAGAGATCGATCTAACCCGTTATCAACCACTAGACAGCAAACGCACCCAAAAAATTGAGTTCATCGGCTCTCAGCCAAACGCCATCTAATCTGCACCCGTTTCTCTCTTTTCTGCGTACCGTCCATATCAAAAATAAATAGTTTTGGCTTTCCCCTCATTTTATCCCCGCACTCCGCATGAGAGATTGTTTATGGGGGGCATGATAGTTTACAAACAAATGGAGGTCAATCAATCTTATGCGTATTATTTTATATTTGGGAAAAGGCGGCGTTGGCAAGACGACGACCGCTGCTGCGACGGCCATTCGTTCGGCCGAATTAGGGTACAAAACGCTGGTTGCCAGCACCGATATCGCCCACAGTTTAGCGGACTCACTCGATATTTCATTAGGAGCATCCCCCGTTCAAATCAACGATAATTTATGGGCGCAAGAGATCAACGCAGTCACTGATATTCATCAATATTGGGGGACGGTGCAAAGTTATGTCTCGGGCAAACTCAGCAGCGGCAAGGGATTGAGCAATGTCGTCGCCGATGAGTTATCCGCTTTTCCGGGCATGGACGAGATTGTCAGCTTACTGCATATTAATAAACAGGCCAAAGAGCGCAATTTTGATCGAGTTATCATTGATGCCGCTCCCACAGGCGAAACGATCCGCCTGCTCACCATGCCCGACACCTTCCGCTGGTACGCGGGACAGTTAGGAAAATTGGAGCGCGGCGTGGCGATGCGGGTGTTGAAACCAGTCGCTGGCCGCTTTATGAAAGATACAAACGAGATTTTTGAGGCGTTAAATCAATTGGACAAAGCAACGGCCGATTTGCGGAAAACATTAAGCGATCCAGAGATCAGTAGTTATCGCGTCGTCTTACAGCCTGAAAAAATGGTCATTCGGGAAGCGGAACGGGCGGTCAGCTATCTGGGACTGTTTAATTATCCCGTGGATGGTGTCGTCGTCAACCGCGTGCTGCCAGAGTCAGTCAATGAGGGCGAATTTTATCGCCGACGGCACGAGATTCAACAAAAATATATGCAGATGATTGAGGCCAATTTTCGGCCGCTACCTCTCTGGCACGCACCGTATTACGCGGAAGAGGTCGTCGGCGTGGAGGCCCTTTCCCGCTTGGCGCATGATTGTTTTGGCGACGATGATCCCGGCCAAATTTTCTATCGCGGCAAGCTGCAAGAGAGTGTGGAAAATGAGGATGGGTCGTACACGCTCCATATCCCGCTCCCCTTCGTGACCAAAGATGCGATAAAGCTACGTAAACGGGGGGATGAACTGTTCATCACTATCGGCAGCTTTAAGCGGGAGATGATTTTGCCAACAGTGCTTGCTAAACGGCGGGCGGGCGGCGGGCAACTGCATGATGAAGTATTAGAGATCACCTTCTTGCCGCTGGAAACGGCTGGGGTGTGATGCGTTAAGGAACGGGAATATCTTCTCAGTATTCTGAGGAGACTTGACAAATTTTCCTAATGGTACTCGTGATCAAAAAAATGGACATGCTTTAAAAGTTGCAGAATTTGCTTTACAGTGTGTCATTGCATAACTTGACATAAAAATAGAACGCAGATATTTTGCACGCAGATTTAACGGATAAACGCGAATCAAATGGGTGTGTTTCATTTCAGTAGAAGAGACAGTCACGGGGCACAAAGTTTTGGGTAAACCAAGTCCGTTCGCCCCGTGACAATCACTTTGGCTCAACTCATTTGAAACACACCCGAATCAAATAAAGAAATCCGTGTTTATCCGTTAAATCCGTCCCCATCCGCGTTCTACTATTTTGTTGAACTGTATTGCCGCTTTCGCATCCCCTCTTACCGCGAATTACCAGCCGCCCGCTTTGATGAAGCAATGCTTTTTTTGCGCGAGTGGTATACATCACTTGTTAGGGATGAGATGGGGTAGTCAACGGCCGTCACCCATAAACAAATCAAGCCATCCCCTTCTCGTTGAGAAGCAAAGGATGGCTTAATAAAATGGGCTGATACCCTTACATAAAGTTAGCAACGAACACCATACAGAATGATGTTTCTGTGCCCCCACGGAGATTCGAACTCCGGTTTTAGGCTTGAAAGGCCTACGTCCTAGTCCCCTAGACGATGAGGGCAACGGGGAAGATTCTATCAAAGTGTAGGGGAGTGGTCAAGAAAAAAACACATTGAAACACATTCAGACTGCTCTGTGTTATACTTTCCGCCATGAGCAAGTATAAACGAGTTATTTTGGGTAAGAACGGCCGTATTCTATTGCAAAAAGCGAAGTGGTGCGACAACTTTGGCAGCAAATTACGCGGGTTTACATTTCATCGCCAGTTATTGCCCGATGACGCGCTTGTATTAGTCGAAAAGAAAGACAGCGTATTAGCAGCCTCCATTCACATGCTGTTCGTCTCGTTCGATTTAGCCGTTATTTGGGTCAATGATGCTGGTGAAGTCGTAGACAGCGTACTGGCTAAACCGTGGAAACTCTCTTACGCTCCCCACTCCCCCGCCCGTTATGTTATCGAAGGGCATCCTGATTTACTGAAGGAAATACAAATTGGGGACAATATCCTATTCAAATCTGTATGAAAACATCGAAATTTTTTGGCATCAGCTTTTTTACCGTACTGTTTTTTGCTGTACTATTTCTTATACCATCTTCCGAGACGCAGGCGCAGGAGAATGGCGATCCGATACCATTGGTGCATATCGTTGGTGCGGGCGAAAACCTGACCTATATAGCCAGCCTGTATGGTGTGACAGCGATTGAGATGCAGGAAGCGAATGGCATGTCGCCTGATGATGTGCTGTTTGTGGGACGGCCGTTAATCGTGCCCGGCCATGAAGGTGTAGAAATCGAATCCATCTACTTTATCGAGCCGGGAGATACGGTGATGGATGTCGCCGCCGCTTTTAATACGACCGAAACGGCCGTGATGCAGACAAACAACCTCATCAATCCCGCCTACGCGCCGCCATTGGGCAGCAGCTTATCGGTGATGAGCCGCACCGGTTCCGCATACCCTCGCGCGATCAACGGCGTGCCATATGTCGTCATCGCGGGCGAATCATTGAACAGCATCGCAGCACAATATGGCATCGCGCCGCTCACATTGGCAGAGGCAAACGATCTGCCCTATGGCGCGTATCTATTTGCGGGGCAGCGTCTGCGTGTGCCGGTGGGGGAGAAACGGTATCGTTTTTTGCCAAATGAGTGGGTAGACGTGAATGTACGGCCGTTTCCCATTCAGCAAGGCAGCACCTTTTCTGTTTATGTGGACAATCTGCTAGATGGTCACCCGACAGGCACATTTGCTGGGCGAACCCTGCGTTTTACTCCGCATGAAGACGGATATGTCGCTCTGATTGGATTGGATGCGTTCACGGGGCCAGGCACATATCAATTGGCCTTAAACGGCACTGGTGAACGGCCGTGGACACCGTACCAACTTGACATCCCCGTCCTTTCCTCTGGCTACGGCACTCAATATATTGTTATCCCCGACGAGTTAAGCTACCTTCTTGCCCCCGAAATTCGGAGCGGCGAAGATGCGATTTTGGCCGAAAAATACAATGAATTTTATGAAGAGCAGTATTGGAACGGTCTCTTTCAAGCCCCCGTTACCAGCACCTACGTCACCGCAGGCTATGGCGACAGCCGATCCTACAATGGCGGCCCTATCGAAATTTTCCATACAGGTGTTGATTTTGGCGGCTTCGTCGGCACGCCCATCCTCACCCCAGCAGACGGTATCGTCACCTTTGCGGAAGAGATGGCCTTGCATGGCAACACGATAGTCGTCAATCATGGGCTGGGCGTAGTCAGCGCATACTTCCATCTATCCGAATTTAAGGCGCGGGTGGGAGATTTGGTCAAGCAGGGGGAAACGATTGCATTAGGCGGCGGCACAGGCTTATCCAACGGCCCGCATCTGCATTGGGATTTGCGCGTAGACGGTGTAGCCGTAGATGGCAGCCAATGGCTCAACACCCTCTTTCCATGAACAATCGTGAGGGTAAACTCTTTTGGGCGGGAATCCATGATTTTCCAGACTGTGGATTCCTGCCTTCGCAGAGCCTGCCCTCATGAAGATGGGGGAATAACCATTTGAACTTCCACAAGTTATTAAATTCTCGTTCCTTAATTTATCCGAAACTATACGCCCCGTGACTGTCACTTCTACTGAAATGAAACACACCCATTGGTATCTTCTCAAAAACCTGGGGACAAAAGTACAATAGATTAGAAAAAAAACAGACTTTCTCGACTAACGCAATCTGTTCCTTTCTTCATCTGTTGTAATCACCCCGAAGTATTGAGAAGTTACATGTTCATCTCTGCAATCCGTGTACAAATCTGAGGCGTTTTTTTGTTTTATCGCAGCCCTTCATTTTCCTTTTCACCAAACATCACATTCATATTTTGCACCGCCTGTCCCGACGCGCCTTTGAGCAGATTGTCGGTGGCGGAGGTGATGATGAGCATGTCACCCGCCATCGTTAGAGAGATGACGCAATTGTTACTGTAGACGGCATGCGCCAACGTTGCCAATTCACCTGCGGGTAGGACATGGACGAACTGCTCGTCGGCGTAGGCCGTTTCATATAGGGCGCGAACGGCCGTTTCATCCATCCCTCCATTCAATTGCACATACACATTTGCCAAAATGCCGCGCGGCACAGGTAGCAGATGCGGGCTAAAAATGACGGGCGGCGGGCTGTCATGCCACCAGCCGATCACTTGCTCAATTTCAGGCAGATGGCGGTGCGCTCGCCCGATGGCGTAAGGAGCTAAATTATTACTCACTTTAACAAAATGGGTCGCTGCTTTGGCCGCCCGCCCCGCGCCCGACACGCCCGATTTGGCATCAATGATGATGCTGCCCCTCATTTTAGCCTGCGCTGCCATAATTGGCTGCAAGGCGAGCAAACTTGTGGTGGTGTAACAGCCGGGATTGGCGACGAGGCGGGCATCAGGTAGGGCGGCGCGGGCAAATTCAGTGAGTCCATAGACCGCTTCGCCTAACAAATCGGGGGCGGGATGGGTCGTCTTGTACCATTTTTCGTACACGTCCACATTTTTCAGCCGAAAGTCGGCACTGAGATCGATGACGCGGGTATTGTGTTGCAGGAGGGTAACGGCCGTTTTTGCCGCTGCCGCATGAGGCAGGCAAAGAAAGGCCACATCAATGTCATCAATGGGGGCCGAGTCGGCGGGGATCAACGGCCGTTTGCCCAACGCCCCGCTTATCGGCTCAATATCGCCCAATCTCTGCCCAGCAGAGCGTTCCGATGTGGTAAAGACAATCTCCACCGATGGATGTCGATCCAAAATCTTCGCCAATTCTACGCCCGTATATCCCGTCGCTCCATAAATTCCTGCTTTAATCATAACTCCCTCTGTTCAATTAGGAATGAGCCTTAAATAACTTACCCATTTAACTTTGGGGGTTTACCCTCACCCCAACCCTCTCCCAAAGGGAGAGGGAGCAAGTTCCCTCCCCCCTTCGGGGGAGGGTTAGGGTGGGGGACGACAAAACTCAAATATCGGCAAAACGGGTAAGTTAATAAAGTCTTATTCCTTA
>WFSA01000043.1 GCA_015486215.1 Anaerolineae bacterium
ATATCATCTAAGAACTTAGGCCAAGTTATACTAGTACAGCACCAATCAAATATTGATGGATGGAGTAAAGGCTTTAGCCGATACAGGATCGACTAAAGCCTCTACTCCTATTGAATTTTAATCCATCAATATAACATTGGTACTGTACTAGGCCCTGCAAGCGTACATAATCGGAGAATAGATGACGAAGCATAGACACGGCCGTTTGGAAATTATTTGCGGCAGTATGTTCAGCGGTAAAACAGAGGAGTTAATTCGGCGGCTGCGCCGCGCGAAAATTGCCAAACAGCAGGTACAAGTGTTCAAACCAGCCATTGATGATCGGTATCACGAATCACAAGTGACCTCCCATAACGGAATGGGCATAGATGCCCGTCCCGTGCAGAGTTCAGCCGATATTCAAGCGTTGCTGCATCCAGATACAACCGTCGTTGCCATTGATGAAGTGCAATTTTTTGACAATGGCATTATCGACATATGCGAAACATTGGCAGGTGAAGGCAAACGCGTCATCTGTGCTGGATTAGACACCGATTTTCGTGGTGAGCCATTTGGCCCTATCCCTGAATTGATGGCGCGAGCCGAGTATGTGCGAAAATTGCACGCCATCTGTATTGTTTGCGCTGAAGAAGCGAGCCGCACCCAACGCTTGATCAATGGTAAACCCGCCGCCTACGACGATCCCATCGTCATGGTTGGCGCAAATGAGGTATATGAGGCACGTTGTCGGCAATGCCATCAAGTAACAAAAAGACGAGCAGGTGATGCGGCAACAAGCGTTTAACTTCGCCGCCCCGCACCTTCACAATTGGAGAGATTATGCGTTGTTTAGAAGATGATGTTGACCATATTATGATTAGTACCGAGCGTTTGCAGGAACGGACGCTGGAGTTGGCACGAGAAATTGAGAAGAAAACGGCCGATTATGATGACCTTCTCCTGATTTGTGTATTAAAAGGGGGATATATCTTCCTTTCTGACCTTAGCCGCGCATTGAGACGGCCGCATATCGTCGATTTCATGGGCGTGTCCAGCTATGGCGGAGGCACAGAGAGCAGCGGCGTAGTGCAGATCATGATGGATTTGAAACAGTCCGTCACTGGCCGCCACATTTTGATCGTTGAGGATATTATCGACAGCGGCCGCACGCTAAAATATCTACGGAGTTTGCTGCTGGGACGCAAACCAGCATCATTGCAAATCTGCACGCTTCTCAGCAAACCATCCCGCCGCGAGGTCGAAGTCCCGGTAGATTATATCGGCTTCGAGATTCCCGATGAATTCGTCATCGGCTACGGCTTAGATTTTGACCAACTATACCGCAATCTGCCGTATATTGGGGTGTTGAAGCCAGAGGCGTTTAAGTAGAGAGCGTGCGAGTCTGCAGGTTTGCAAGTGGCAGATATTACCTGCAACATGCAGACTTGAAAACGTGCACACTTGTACCTTGCATACATACAATGGATTTATCAATATATGCGGGACGATGGGTTGCTTTTGCTAAAGGGCGCGTGGCTGGGGTCGGGTATACGGCCGTTGACGCATTCCATTTAGCGCGGCGCAATCGCCCTAAAGAGCGGCTGACGATTGAATTTATTGAAGGCGAAGGGCAACAGCCGTTGTCTTTGCCCGCATTGATGGATCGCGTACGGCCGTTGCTCACTCGTCACGAAACCCCCATCTATCTCGTCGGCGGAGCGGTGCGCGACGCGCTGCTTGGCCGCCCCAGTCACGATCTCGACTTCGTCGTACCCAACGGGGCGATCCGCCTCACCTTCCGCGTTGCCGACCAATTGGGCGAACCCGCCTATAAATTAGATCAGGAGCGAGATACGGGGCGGGTAGTGATGCAGGAAGTGGAGACGACACTCGATTTTGCACGTTTTCGGCAAGCTGATTTGGAAGCCGATCTGCGGGATCGTGATTTCACCATCAATGCCATCGCCCTGCCCGCCAGCGCAAAAGATGCGAGCAGTTTAATCGATCCATGCGGCGGGCTGGCTGATTTACGAGCAGGATTGATTCGGCAAGTGTCGCCAGATGCGTTGGAGAATGATGCGGTACGCGGCTTGCGCGGCTTGCGCTTGGCCTTGACATTGGGGTTTGAATTAACGGAGGAGACGGCCGTTTCTATCAAAAAATCAAGCAAAAAGATGAGCAGTGTCTCCATCGAGCGCGTGCAAGCTGAATTTATCAAGCTCATGCACACCGCCCTGCCCCATGAAGCTGTCCGCATAATGGATGAGACGGGCTGGCTGCACGCCATCACCCCCGAAATAACGGCGTTGCGCGGCTTGACCCAATCGCCGCCGCATCACGAATCGGTGCTGGCGCACACTATTTCTGTATTGCGCTGGCTAAAAGTGGTGGAAACGGCCGTATTGAAAAACGGCCGTCTGCCCCAGCCGACTGCCGTCGCGCACGCCATCCGCCAAGCATTATCCCCCTTTGCCGAACCGTTACGCGCCCATTTTGAGCGGGAAGTTGATGGCGGGCTGGATGGCATAGCACTGTTACGTTTATCAGCTCTATTTCACGATGTGGGCAAGAAAGAGACGAGGACAGTGGCGGAAAACGGCCGTATTCGTTACATCGCCCATGATAAAGTTGGATCGAAAATAACGGCCAAACGATTGCGCCGCTTGACCTTGAGCAATGAAACGATTTCGTATGTCCAGCGCACGGTGAATGGGCATATGCGCCCGTTATATCTGGTCAATGCGGGCGGCAAAGCGAGCCGTCGGGCTGTTTTTCGATATTTTAGAGCGACGGGGAGCGCAGGGCTGGATGTCGGCTTGCTGGCATTGGCTGACCATTTAGCGACCTATGACGGCACGGGAGATGGCGGTTCGTGGCGGCACTTAGTCGCGCTTGTTGCCCATCTTTTCAATCATTATTTTACCCATCACGAGGAGACGATCGCGCCGCCGCCGCTGGTAAACGGCCGTGACTTAATCGATCTTTTGGCATTAAAACCTGGTCCGGAAATCGGCCGTTTGCTGCGTTTAATCATGGAGGCGCAGGCAGCGGGTGAAATTCAGTCGAGGGATGAGGCGATCGCGCTGGCCTCCTCTGCGCTTTAACGCGGGGGCTATGCAGGGGCGATTCGTAGAATCGCCCAATAGAAACATTTATTGTTTAATTGTCAACCCGTATAGAATAATCGCCGCCGCCGCGTTGACGGAGAAGGAATCTATGCCATCATTCATGGGAATGGTTAGGCGTTGATCGACGGCCGTTATCACCTCTTCATCCAATCCCCAATACTCGTTCCCCATCAGCACCGCACCGCCATTAGCCGATAATTTGATCTGCGGCAGCGGCACGCCGCCATCGGAAACGGCCGCTATGGTAGGGATTTTATGCGGGTGAAGGGCATCTAGAAAGGGGAAAAGCGCGGGGAAGCGGTAGATAGGCAGTTTGAAAAGGCTGCCCATCGCGGTGCGGACTGCTTTGGGGTGAAAGGGGTCGCTTACGCCAATGGTGATGAAGGCGGCGGCTCCGAGCGCGTGCGCTGTTCGCACCATCGCCCCGACATTGCCGGGGTCTACGATGTCAACGGCCGTTAGTAAGAGCGGTTTCTCTCCCAATAAGTCAGCCAATGGCGGCGGAGTGGGCATGTTTATTAATCCGACTATCGCGCCGAGCGAACGGCCGTCGGCCAATGCGCTTATTTTATCATTAGCGATGATGGCTATGCGACATCCCGTCTCCCCTAGCGCAGATAAGAGGGCACGTTCACGCTCGTTCTGTCCAAATGTCTCGCCGACGAGCGCGTGGGTGATGGGCATACGTGCCCGTATCGCCCGCTCAAACAGGCGCGTGCCTTCGATGGAAAAACGGCCGTATCGCCTTCGTCCTTTTGCTGTTGCAACTTGTTTAATCCAAGCAGTTTTCATAATGTAGTATAAAAAACGGACACGGATGCTTCGCACGCGGATTTAGCGAATGAACACGGATCAAAACAAAATCTACGTTCACCCTAAAAATCCTAAAAATCTGCGTCCCGATCCCCGATCCCCGCTCCCTGCTCCCCCAATTCCAGCTTTTTCAAGCGATACAACACCTCTTGCGTCAATTGCCGATGCTTACCCGCGATGTCCGCTTGGATGCCAAATAAAAGGGTGATAACCCCGACTAATATCAGTCCCGTGCCAATCGTGACCGATTGCCCATACCGTCCAATGCCGCCGCTTCCGATCAATGAAAAGTAGATAAAGCGACTCCAGAGAAACAGTCCTGTAAGCAAAAAGGGAGAGGCGATGTAGCTAAAGGTGCGGAGCGGTTCGTAGAAGGCGTACAGGCGCAAAATGGTGCCGGCCTGCGCTTTGATGAAATGCCACATATTGCGTTGAAGGCGAGACGGCCGTGTGGGGTCATTCGTCTCAATCGGCACGGAAGCGATGGTCAAGCCAAGTTTTCCCGCTTGGATGATCGTCTCTAAGGTGTAGCTGAATTGGGTAAGGATGTTGAAATGGAGGGCAGAGTCACGGGTATAAGCACGGAAACCACTGGGGGCATCGGGAACGGCCGTTTCGCTCACCGTTCGCACCATCCAACTGCCCAACTTCTGCATCATCCGTTTGAGCAGAGAGAAATGGGCGATTTTACCGACTTGTCGGTCGCCGACAACGATGTCCGCCTCCCCGTCAAGGATGGGCTGCACCAGCGCGGGGATGAAACGGCCGGGATATTGATTGTCGCCGTCTGTCGTCACGATGATGTCTGCACCGCGTTGCAAGCAAGCAGCGATGCCCGTCTGGAAGGTATGCGCCAAGCCGCGATTGCGCCGCTGTTCGATAATATGGGTCACACCCAGCGACCGTGCCACAGCGATGGTCTCATCTTCGCTGCCATCATCCACGATCAGCGTTTCGAGGCACTCTATGCCATCAATCGCTCGCGGCAATTCGGCCACCGTCTCTGGCAATGTTTCAGCCTCATTATAACAAGGAATTTGAATAATTAGTTTCATAAGGGGATTATACGAAAAAGTACAGGCAAGGGCAGGCGAAGGAGGGAATTTATGCGTTACGATTGTCGTGATCGTATTTCGTGATCGTGATCGATTTTTTCGATCACGATCACGAATTAAGGCGAGTATGTAATCGCCCTAGTATAACTTGGCCTAAGTTCTTAGATGATATACGCCGCCTGTATCGGGAATCGGAATTCCCGATACCTATTTATGGGAGTTGCGGGAATTCCGATTCCCGCAACAAATAA
>WFSA01000044.1 GCA_015486215.1 Anaerolineae bacterium
GATCAGCCCCCCACCCTAACCCTCCCCCGAAAGGGGAGGGAACTTGCTCCCTCTCCCTTTGGGAGAGGGCTGGGGTGAGGGGGAGTGACCAAAACCCCCATTTAATACACTAATTGAAATCAGTGTATCAAATGGGACAGTTAATTAATCCTCATTCCTTAACAATGCGTTCTGGAGAACCATATGTTAGATTTACAAGCAAAAGTTCAACCAAAAACAATCCATCGATTCAAAACAATCGTTAACTCTTACCCCAATGCAGAGATATTCTTTCAAAATGTTATCGATCACCAAATTGCTGAATTAGAAAGCGGTAATTTTTACATGCGGCTTGACATTCAAAAATATGAAAAACAGTACGATATGACCAACGAGATATTCTATGCCAAATTCATAAATGGAGAGATAGATGATCGGGAAGATTTTATGATCTGGTCTGGACTCTATGAATTCATATTGGAAAATGAAGCAAAATTAAAAGAATTAGCATGAATGATACACATATAACTAGCATTCATAACATTCTCAACCTATTTTCTGATATTGATACCCACCAACTTAAAACCAAAAAATTCCCAGGTAACAAAGTCTATACTAGCGGTTTGATAACCTTCAAAAATAGACATCCATTAGCATTCACTGAGGTACAAGAAATAACTGCTATAAACAAGGCTAAATATCGTTATCACTATATGGATAAAAAACAAAGGATAATTTTCCGCTACGATAACGCACATCATTATCAACATCTCCCTAATTTCCCCCACCATAAACACACCACTTCTCAAATCATATCCTGCACCGAACCTAGTTTACAAGATATATTGATTGAAATCCGTACACATATGCTTGAAAGTGGATAATGAATCGGGTATGTTTCAAATGAGTTGAACCAAAGTGACAGTCACGGGGCGAACGGACTTGGCTTACTCGATATTATGCGCCCCGTGACTGTCACTTCTACTGAGCTAAAACACACCCTAATGAATTGGTTATATTCCATTATTCCGATGCCCCTGCACTTCATATTGTTGGTTGTTCTGTTAACAGCCTGCACAACACCCCCTCCCTCATCTGATACATCGCCGCCGACTTTACTGCCCACGGCCGGGTTGCCTGCATTTGTCCAACCGCTCAATGATGCAGCATCACCGACAGTCTCCCCTCCTATCACCAATAACAGCCCGCCGACACCGACGGCGATTGTGGTAAATGGGGGAAAACGGCCGTCTGCCATTCAACAACAATTTCTCCCCGATGCCGGGCCGGCACAGCTTGACGGATACCGTCCGCCCCCTATTCCAGTCCCCCTATCCCGCCACCCCGACGACCATTATTGGCTCATGCGCCCCATCCCGTCAGGCAGCCGTAATTATGATTTAGAGTGGTATCCCTTCGGCAATGATGTGATGGTCGCTAAATTTTATCCGTACCGCATCCATCACGGGGCCGATTTTCCTAATGAGCCGGGTACGCCGGTGCTGGCAGCGGGCAGCGGCACAGTTGTCCATGCGGGCGCGCGCCCCAGCCCGCGCACGGGAGTCAACTATTACGGCAACACGGTCATCATCAAACATGATTGGCAATGGCGCGATCAGGATGTGTACACCTTGTACGCCCACACGCTGGAACTGTTCGTCCATGTTGGTGACCATGTTGAAGCGGGCGAGCTGATCGCTGGCGTGGGCAGCAGCGGCGGCACGACGGGGCCGCATCTCCATTTTGAGGTGCGTATCGGCCAAAACCATTATGGCTACACGCAAAACCCGGCATTGTGGCTGGCCCCTTATGTGGGATGGGGCACGCTGGCGGGACGATTTGAGGATAAAGAGGGGGAACTCATCTCCGATGCGTTGATTTCACTGGAGGCGATCACGACAGACGCGCCAGATCGAGAGCAGCGCACCTACCATCCCTCCATTCATTCGGATGATGTGTGGAATGAGAATTTTGTGATCGGTGATTTGCCCAACGGCCGTTATCGACTGACAATCAATTATGATAACACCGAGTATAAGCAGGATGTCACCGTCCGCTCAGGGCAGACGACGTTCAGCATTATCGCGGCTGATTTTATTTTTCATCCGACAACGACACCTCTGCCGACAGCGACGGCCGTTCCGACAACGGCCGTTATAACAACGACCGCCACGATCACAACAACGGCAACAATTACAACAACATCTGCTTCTGAATAAGAAGTGACCAGCACTTTTTGGGCGACTCCGCGAACAGCCCCTATAATTACCTTATGAAAACGATCAACCCCCTCATCGCTCCCGAAGCGGTAGCCGATGTATCCTTATCCCATCAAGAAGTCAAGCGGTACAGCCGCCATCTTGTCATGCCCGAAGTAGGCATGACGGGACAGAAGCGGCTCAAAGCGGCTTCCATCCTGCTCATTGGCGCGGGCGGGTTGGGATCACCAGTGGCGATGTATTTGGCGGCGGCTGGGATCGGACGGATCGGGCTGGTTGATTATGATCTGGTTGATTACAGCAATTTGCAACGGCAGATTATTCATAGCACGGCCGATGTCGGGCGCAGCAAAATCGCCTCTGCCAAAGAGACAATGTTGAGCATCAATCCGCATATTCAAATTGACAGCTACAACACGCCGCTGACCTCTGCCAACGCGCTTAACATCATCGCCCCGTATGATCTGGTCATTGATGGCAGCGATAATTTCCCCACACGGTATTTGACCAACGATGCGTGCGTGCTATTGGGCAAACCAAATATCTATGGCAGTATTTTTCGTTTTGAGGGACAGCTATCCGTCTTTTATGCGGAAGAAGGGCCGTGTTACCGCTGCCTCTTCCCTGAGCCGCCACCGCCCGGATTGGTGACGAATTGTGCCGAAGGGGGCGTATTGGGCATTTTGCCCGGCACTGTCGGCGCAATGCAGGCGACGGAAGCGGTTAAGTTGATTTTAGGGATTGGGGAGAGCATGATCGGCCGTTTGATGTTGTATGACGCGCTCAATATGGAAACGACAGAAGTGCAGTTACGTAAAAACCCATCCTGCCCCGTCTGTGGCGAAAGACCGACAATTACAGAATTAATAGATTACGAACAATTTTGCGGCACACCCGCCCATGATCATAGCGTATATGGAGATACAGTGAAAAAAGATATACCCCAAATGACAGCAATACAGTTAAGAGATTTATTAGACAGCAACACCTCCCCGCTCATTCTTGATGTGCGTGATCGGCATGAGTGGAATATCTCTAATTTGGGTAAGTGGGGCGCGTTACTCATCCCTCAATCAGAGGTGATGGAACGTGTGGACGAGCTGGATAGGGAGCGTGACATCATTGTGCAATGCCGCACAGGAGTCCGTAGTGCCGATATTGTGATTGAATTGCAGAAGGCGGGCTTTACCAATGTGTGGAATTTAGCGGGGGGGATCAATCAATGGGCAGAAGATGTCGATCCATCTGTGCCAACCTATTAACTGCTCGCCATCGCTCTTCTCCGTTACATTTCATGTGACAGGCATTTAGCAAGTGCCTGTCACCTTGATCGTAATGGCATCAGAACACGCCTTGCAACTGTCGTCGTTCGTATAAAAATGCCCATACACCGACGATAAAAGCAACTGCCGTTATCCCCATCACCAACAAAAACGTATCATGCAAACTGGCCGCTTGTATTGCCGCTGAAGCGGCTGCCGCGCCCTCTGGGATGGGAGAATTATCATAATACGTTATACGTGCCGCCCAAAACGAACCTAAAAGGGCGATACCCGTCGTCTGCCCGACGGTGCGGGTCAAGGCGAGTAATCCCGAAGCGATACCCAGTCGTTCGCGCGAAGCTGACCCCATCACCGCACTATTATTGGGAGATGAAAAAATGCCCATGCCGACACCAATCGGTAACAAACGCAGGATAAATCCCATCCCGCTTGTTTCGCTGTCGAGGGTACTCATGCTGTAATAGCCGTAGACGAGAACGGCGAGACCAACGGCCGTTATCAACCGCGTTCCTATCTTGTCTGACAAAGTGCCAGACAGCGGGGAGAGGATGATCAGCACGACGGGCACGACCGCCAGCAAGAGGCCGACCTGCTGCGGCGGGAACTGTAATACATTTTGCAGATAAAAGGGGAGCAAGATAATCGTTCCTGCGAGCGAAATAAAAACGAGCAATCCCGTGAACAGATTAACGCTGAACAAGATATGACGGAAAACCTGTAGGTCAATCATTGGCTGTTCGATGCGCCACTCCCACCAGATAAAGAAGACGAGCGTGATCAGATGCAGGGCGAAGAGGGCGAACACGGCCGTTGCCCCAAATCCCAGCCGCTGTCCCATCGTCAATCCCATCAACAGCCCGAACAGGGTGAGGAACATGGAAAACGCGCCGACAAAGTCGAACTGTTGACGGCCGTTGGCCCCATAGACGGGCAAATACCGTATCACCATCAGCGTGCCGACGATGCCCATTGGCACATTGACGATAAAAATCCAATTCCAAGCGAACTGCCCGATGATGAAGCCGCCGACTGTCGGCCCCACAATGATGCCGACGGAGACAACTGCACCATTGATCCCCATCGCCTTGCCCCGCTCATCTGGAGGAAACGCTTCGGTGGCGATTGCCATCCCCAACGCCAAAATCATCGCCGCACCGACCGCTTGTATAACACGAAAACCGATGAGCCAATAAATTGTCGGCGATAAACCGCATAAGAACGATCCTGTTGTGAAAATGACAAATCCAGCGGTGTACAGCCGTTTTTTGCCCAACATATCCCCCAAACGGCCGATACTCAACATCAACGTCGCCATCGTCAACAGGTAGATCAAAACAACCCATTGCACGACAGCAAAGTCCGTCCCCATCTCATCCACAATAGTCGGCAAGGCGATATTGACGATATTTCCATCCAAAACTGAAAGGAATGTGCCAATGGATACGACGGTCATTACCGCCCATTTTTTACTGTAATCTATTTTGTTCATTGTGTAAAAGTTGCAAATCTGCACGTTTGCATGTGTGCCCCCTTGCAAACTCTATCCCCTCCCCATTTTGGATGTCTTCTGTAAAGTTGTGCCGATGAAAATCAGGGCGGCGGCTAGAGCGATAAAGGCTATACCGCCGACTATGGTGACGACGCTTTCTGCACGGCCGTATGGATCCATCGCCGCAATGATCATAGCAATGATGCCGAAGAGGATGCTGGGCAACAAAGCGGCTCCCATCGCCATGAAAACCTTCTTCCATGCGACAGGACGCTGCCCGGCAATGACCCCATTCTGCCCGTTAACCATCACCTGATACGGCTTATTTTCGTAACTATAGGTCGCCAAATAGAGCGGTAATAGGATATACCGCCAACTCTCGCCGCTAAAATCTAAGCTCATACTGAAGTTTCGCATACGCGAGGAGGAGGCACCAGAGCGACATCTCTTTTTGGTGCGGTCGCGCATTTGACGACGGGCAATTGCCCACGCTTCGTCCAACTCTGTATCGTATGCTTGCGCCTGAATGCCTGCCAAAAAAGCGGGATCATACGGCGTAAGTTCTCCCAAATTGTAGCCGCGCATCTGCTCTAACAGCACGGTGCTGACCTGTCTGCTACCGTTGACAAGCATATCATCTATATTAAGGTGAACATGCCCCGACTCCCATTTCCATTCGGTAACTGTTCTCGTGCGCCTATTTTTGCCAAATCCAGTAGTGACTGTTTTGGTATGCGCGACTTCGGCCTTCCAATCGGCGTTGCTGTCGGCATCGAATGTCCAAAAGGGGATGTAGATCGGATTATAATCGGAGTGATGGGCGAAGTTTTTCAGTTCATCAGGGACAATCCATGTGTCTGACAGCCAATCGGCCGTTCTCTCTCGGCATTGGTCTTCTGTAATTTTGAAGGGGATGAGGAAGCGCGGGCGCAATGTGTCTTGCGGTGCTTTGGCCTGCACCACCTGATTAGAGCCGCAAAAGGGGCAGGTATGGGTGAGCATGTCGGACGAGATCGTCATGCGGGCGGCACATTGGCCGCATGACAGTTCCATCCGCTCCGTTCCCCAGCCGTGCGCCACCCGCTCCATCGTCTCAACGGTGAACTCGAATTCGTCCGCCGCCCGTCCGACCGTTTTTTGTGCCGGCGGCGCGTAATAGCCGCAAAAAGTGCAGGTCAGTCCACCGTTATTTGCGCTGTACGCCGTCGAAGCGGCGCATTGCGGACAATGGAACTGTACCATCTCTTGGTGCAACTCTTCGTGCGGACGGGGCATAAAAACGGTGATGCCATCCATTGCCGATTCGGTTTGGATATATTCTGGAGGCGGGAATTGTGTCATTTTTTTTACCATACTTAGGAACGAGGATTTATTCAACTACCAAAGTTATCATTCCCCCATCTTCATGAGGGAATGACAGATGGAAGTTTCGGGTTTTATTTAATCCTCATTCGTATCTTCTCAAAAAAGCGGGGAAATTATTTTGTTTTTACTGTGACTACGGCGGATTATGAAAATGAACGGATATTTTCTCGACTGCACCATCCATTTATTTTTTTCATCTGTTGTAATCACCCCAAAATATTGAAAAGTTACCCTCATTCCTTAATCAATTTCGATACTGATCAAAAGCGGTGTCTGTTATGGGGGCTTTCAGGTGACAGGCACTCAGCAAGTGCCACTCACCTTTTTGCCGACAAGGATGAGCAGCGAACGGCCGTTTACCATTATCTCTGCCTGCTTTAACGGCCGTTCTTCGCCCGCCGTCACAATCGCAGGCGCATTGCCCGTGTCCACAAATTGATGCCACGCATACCCCGCCGATGGGAGCGCGGGCAGTTCAAATAGATGCTCTTGCCAGTGCATATTCATCGCCACATAAATATAGTCGCCGCTGTCAAGATCGGAGAGCATAAACGCTATCGTTCGGCTATGCTCATCCCAATCAGGCGACCATTTTTTGACCCCGTGCCATGAAATTTCAGCTCGCTGGGGGGGGAGGGGATCGTTTTTTTGTTGTCGTTGAGGCAAAAATGCCGTTTGGCGCAGCGATGGATGAGCGCGGCGGAACGCAATCGCTTGTTGGACGAAGAAAAATAGGTCGCCGTTTCGCTCCAGATTATCCCAATTTAACCAATTGAGGGCGTTGTCATGGCAGTAACTGTTATTATTGCCCTGCTTACTATGCCCCATCTCATCCCCCATTGTCAACATCGGGATGCCCTGACTAAGCATCAGCAGGGCGATGCTATTCTGCATGAACCGCCGCCGCAAGAGAAGAATTTCAGGCTTATCCGTCTCCCCTTCCACGCCGCAATTCCATGATAAATTATTGTTTCCGCCATCCTGATTATTTTCGCCATTGGCCCAATTATGCTTTTCATCGTAGGAAAAAAGGTCGTGCAGGCTAAATCCGTCATGGCTGGTAATGAAGTTGATGGAGGCCAATGGCGAGCGTTTGGCGTATAAATCGGGGGAGCCGAGCAAGCGATGGGAAACGGCCGTGATTTGTCCCGCTTCACCGCGCAAAAAACGGCGCATGTCATCCCGATAACGGCCGTTCCACTCTAAAAAACGGCCGTAATGGGGGAAATGTCCCACCTGATACAGCCCAACCGCATCCCACGCTTCGGCGATTAGTTTGCATTGCGACAAGATCGGATCGCGGGCTATCGCTTCAATCAGCGGCGGATTGTCGAGCGGCTGCCCATCCTGATCGCGGGTCAGGGCAGAGGCGAGATCGAAGCGGAATCCATCCACATGATACTCCGTCACCCAATAACGCAGCGACTGTATGATAAAGTCGCGCACGATGGGATGATTGCCATTTATGCTATTGCCGCAGCCGCTAAAATTATAGTACGCGCCGTCTGGTTTTAACAGATAATACGTCTCATTATCCAAACCACGAAAGGAGAGAGACGGGGTATCAACCCCCTCTTCGGCGGTATGGTTGTACACCACATCCAAAATGAGTTCGATCCCTTCGCCGTGCAACGCTTTGATCAACGCTTTGAGTTCGTTTACCTGCCCGCCTGTCTCCCCAGATGCGGCGTAGCTCGCTTTAGGGGCGAAGAAGTTGATTTGACTGTAGCCCCAATAATTTTTGAGAGGAACGGCCGTTTCGGGGTCAACAAATCGGTTCGCCATCTCATCAAATGCGTGGATGGGCATTAGTTCAACACAATTTACCCCCAGCTCTTTCAAATAGGGGATTTTTTGGCGCAAGCCGTCAAAAGTGCCAGGATGGGTCACATCGGCGGAGGGGTGACGGGTAAAACCGCGCACGTGCATCTCGTAAATAATCAGTTCATTTTGGGGAATATCGGGCGGACAATCCTCCTCCCAATCAAAACGGTCGGTCAAAATTTGGGCGCGATATGCCCCCTTCTCCCCCCAAATCGCTTGCCCGCCGATCTGTTTGGCGTATGGGTCGAGAAGGAGACGGGTTGGATCGAAATAACGGCCGTTGCCGTCCATCCTAAACCCATACTCAATCTCCTGCGGGTCAAGGCCGATAATCTGCATCGAAAACACATCCCCAATGCGCCACTCTTGCGGAAAAGGGAGGTCGGCGAACGGTTCGGCCGCCCCTTTTTGGAAGAGGACGAGAAAAGCGGCCGTTGCGTGATGGGAGGTGACGGCGAAGTTGATGCCGTCAGTCGTGATGGCCGCTCCAAGTGGAAACGGCCGTCCGCGTGTACTTTGTAAATTCATTGCATTCATAAACAGATTGTAGCGTAACTTCTCAAAAAGTTGGGGGCATGATTACAGCTAATCAGGAAAGGAACGAATTTACTCAGCTGACATAATTTATTCCTTTCTTAATTAGTTGTAATCGCCCCGAAATACTGAGAAGATACATTGTAGCCCATATCGTAAACGACCCACAAAAAAAGTGGGTATTAAATAATAGATAAGCATCTAACGATCTATGACATTTATCACTTAACAGATTACTATCAACACTATATACTTGACATACATGATGCTTTCTAAACTAGAGAGAAGCAATTAGTGAAGAATTCCCACTGAACCAATTGCTCAATTTTAAGAAATAAAAAAGTAAGCAGTCACTCCCCTAGTAAAGATCATATAGTAATTGCGCTTGTTCGCTCACTCATTTTTACCTGTGTTCATCGGCGCAATCAATTACAATTAATGGGGAGAGTGACCAAATACAAAGGAGAGTCCCACAATGGCAAAAGGCCACGTCATCATAGACATAGAGCGATGTAAAGGGTGCGACCTGTGCATCCAAGCATGCCCCCAAGATGTTCTTGAGTTTGCCCCCACATTTAATCACAAAGGATACCATCCTGCCATGTTGGTCGAACATGATAATCATTGTACAGGCTGCACGCTTTGCGCTGTCGCCTGCCCGGATGCGTGCATCACCGTCTACCGCGAAGCCCCCAAACGCAAACAGAGAATGGAGAAACTATGAGTAAAAAATTGATCAAAGGAAATGTTGCACTGGCAGAAGCGGCCGTTCGCGCTGGCTGCCAAGCATATTTTGGGTATCCCATAACCCCGCAAACTGAACTATTAGAACATATGGCGATCCGTATGCCTGAATTAGGGCGCACCTTCTTGCAAGCAGAAAGCGAAGTGGCCGCCATTAATATGGTTTATGGCGCGGCCTCATCCGGCGTGCGGGCGATGACCTCATCAAGCGGGCCGGGCATCAGCTTGATGCAGGAAGGTCTCAGCTACATCGTCGGTTCTGAAGTGCCAGTTGTGATCATAGACGTGATGCGCGGCGGGCCGGGCTTGGGCAATATCCAGCCAGCACAATCCGATTATAACCAACTCACGAAAACGGCTGGGCATGGTGATTATAATCCCATCGTCTTGGCACCCTCAACCATCCAAGAAGGGGTTGATATGGTCACTTTATCATTCGATTTGGCTGACAAATATCGCACACTCGTTTTTGTGGCGATAGATGGTGCTATCGGCCAAATGATGGAGCCAGCCGAGATGCCGCCGATGCAAGAGCTGCACCCCCGCCCCGAATGGGCTATCACTGGGCAAGGGGAGCGGAATGAAAAAAACATCATCACCTCTATTTATCTTGGTGCAGATAATTTGGGCGATTTTAATGATAAATTGCAAGCAAAATTACGCGCTATCGAAGAGAGTGAAGTCCGTTATGAAGCAGAAACGGTCGATGATGCAGAGTTAATCGTGGTCGCTTTTGGCACTTCTGGTCGAGTGGCAAAATCGGCCGTTCACCATTTGCGTAAGGCAGGAAAAAAAGTCGGCCTGCTCCGTCCCATCACCTTATGGCCGTTCCCCAGTAAGAAATTAGCTGCGTTGGCAGACGGCGGCACGAAAAAATTCCTCGTCGTAGAGATGAATATGGGACAAATGCTCCACGATGTACGTTACGCTGTCGGGCGTGATATAGATGTTCAATTTTTTGGGCGTGCAGGCGGATCAATTCCTATGCCCGAAGAGATTCAAGAGAAAGCGATGGCAATGCTGGAGGTGAACTGATGCCGGTTAATGTGCATGTAGATGAAAATTTGATATATAAACGGCCGTCTTCCCTCGAAGATGTCCACACCCATTATTGCCCTGGCTGCACACACGGCACTGCCCACCGCATCGTCGCCGAAGTGCTGGATGAACTCGGCTTACAAAAGGAATCTATCATCGTCGCTCCTGTCGGCTGCGCTGTTTTTGCGTACACTTATTTTGCCTTAGATGGGGTCGAAGCGGCACACGGCCGTGCGCCAGCAATGGCGACGGGTATAAAGCGTGCTAACCCCGACAAAATCGTCTTTACCTATCAGGGAGATGGCGATTTAGCCTCAATCGGTATTGCAGAAGCGATTCATGCGGCCGTTCGCGGCGAAAATATCACCATCATCTTTATCAATAATGCGATTTATGGAATGACGGGCGGGCAAATGTCCCCCACTACGCTTCCAGGACAATCCACAACATCATCATTAGACGGCCGTGATTCTGCAATCACAGGCCAACCGATGCACATCGCCGAACTGATGGCCTCTCTGCCCGGCACCGCATACAGCGTGCGCCGCAGTCTGCATGATGCCAAACATACCATCCGCGCCAAAAAAGCGATACGCAAAGCGTTCCAAACGCAGATACGCGGCGAAGGATTAAGCATTGTAGAACTGCTTTCCTCCTGCCCCACCAATTGGAAAATGACCCCGCACCAATCATTAGAATGGATAAAAGAAGAGATGCTACCTACCTACCCAATCGGCGATTTTAAGACATAATATGCTTAGGAACGAGGATTTATTTAATTATCAAAGTTGTCATTCCCGCCTAAAAGAGTTTGTAATCGGTCACTCCCCCCGTCCAGTGTTTGGTTCGGGAATCGGAATTCCCGAACCTGCCAGACCGTTGCGGGAATTCCAATTCCCGCAACAAGTGGGGGAGTGACCGCTTACAAGAGTTTACCCTCACGGAGGTGAGGATGGGGGCGGAAATGACAATCAAAATTTTGAGTGATTCAAATTTAGAAATGGCCTTAATCCTCGTAACTACTCAGCCCTTGTCCAAATTAACCACAAAGGCACGAAGAACACAACGTTTTTTAAGATTTTCTTGTATCTTCTCAATAAATCGTGGACAAGACTTGACAAATTTCATCAGCACCTTATTCTACACGAGTATCATTAGGAAAATTTGTCAAGTCCCCCCAGATATCAAATCTCCCCAGAATACTGAGAAGATACGTTACCGCGAATGTATTCGCCCAGAAAGGATGATATTATGACAACTTGGAACAAACGATACGCAAAACGTATGGATGGGGTAAATAGCTCCATCATTCGAGAACTGCTCAAATTGACACAGATTCCCGGCATTATCTCTTTTGCTGGCGGCTTGCCTGCCCCAGAGATTTTCCCTACAGAAATATGCGCCGAGGCGACCGTCCACTTGATGAAGGAGCAGGGGCAGCAAGCGTTGCAATACAGCACAACCGAAGGGTACGCCCCTTTGCGTCAATTTATCGCTGACAAATTAAACAAGATGGGTGCGAACTTAACGGTTGATAATGTGCGTATCACCAGCGGCTCACAACAAGGGTTAGACCTCATCGGCAAAATAATGGTCGATCCGCATGACAAAATTCTGGTGGAGCGGCCCTCTTATCTGGGCGCGTTGCAAGCATGGCAAGCGTATCAAGCAGATTTTATATCCGTCCCTATTGATAATGATGGGATCGATGTGGATAAGTTGGAAGAGGCGTTACAGAGCAAACCAAAGTTCATGTACATTCTGCCTAATTTCCAGAATCCAGCCGGCGTTACGCTATCGCTTGAGCGGCGCAAAAAAATTGTTGCCCTATCAAAGCAGTATGATGTCCCGATCATAGAGGATGACCCGTATGGCGAGCTGCGGTATGAAGGTGAAGATTTACCGCCGCTGATCGCACTTGATGAAGATGACAGTGTGATGTATCTAGGCACATTCTCTAAAACATTTGCACCAGGCTTACGGCTGGGATGGGTTGCGGGGCCGGAATCAGTCATTCAAAAGTTTACGATGGCAAAACAAGGGGCAGATTTACACACCAGCACCTTCACGCAAATGCTGCTGTACGAAATCGCCAAAGATGGTTTCCTTGACGAGCATCGGCAGCTAATTCGCCGTGTATATAAAGAGCGGCGCGACATCATGCTTGACAGTTTAGAAAAGCATATGCCAGAGGGGGTGACGTGGACACGGCCATTTGGCGGTCTTTTCTTATGGGTAACATTACCCGAAACGATGCAAGCGCGTGACGTATTTGATCGTGCCATCAAAAATAAAGTCGCCTTTGTACCCGGCTACGCTTTCTTCCCTGAAAGCGACAGCGGTTACACAGGGCATAATAGTATGCGTCTCAACTTCTCCAATGCCGCACCAGACAAAATCGAAATCGGCATTGAGCGGCTCGGTAGAGCGATAAGAGGCAGCTAAGATAGAGAGTAGAGAGAGAGTGTGTGTGGAGATAGAGAGAGAGATAGAGATAGAGATAGAGATAAAGATAGAGGGATGTGTGAGCAAGTCAGTTCATTTGTTGGGAAAGGAACCTTTCTATCTCTACTCTCTACACTCTATCTCTACACTCTATCTCTACACTCTATCTCTACACTCTATCTCTAACACTTTTGAGGAAATATATGGAAACATCAATCGTTGTATCTGGATTTGGCGGGCAGGGGGTTTTATTTGCGGGGCAAGTGCTGGCGTATACGGGGATGGATCATGGCAAAGAGGTGACGTGGATTCCGTCTTATGGGCCAGAGATGCGGGGCGGTACGGCTAATTGTACGGTCATCATCAGCGATGAAGAAATTGGTGCGCCTTTGGTCTCACGGCCGTCTATCGTCCTTGCCCTCAACCTGCCATCTTTTGAAAAATATGAACCGATGGCTGCCTCTGGCGGGTTGATGATCATCAATAGTTCTATCGTCAATGCCTGTTCAGAACGGGATGACATTGATCTGGTCTATCTACCAGCCAGCGACATCGCGCGGAAGTTCGGGTCTATCAAGATGATGAATATGGCGATTTTGGGGGCGTTGGCGGGTAAACGGCCATTGTTCCCCCTGTCTGATATATTTGAATCGCTGGAAGCGCATCTGCCCAAAAGCAAACATCATCTGCTAGACGCAAACCATAAAGTGATGCAGGCTGGGTTTGACGAAGCAGTAAAAGGGTAAAACAAAAAGAACGTTGACCTGAATTGTAATATCGGTGCTTCGCTTATGGATTTCGCGGTGATTACAACAGATGAAGAAAGGGACAGATTGCGTTAGTCGAGAAAATCTGTTTTTTTCTAATCTGTTGTACTCTTGCCCCCAGATTTTTAAGAAGATATGCAAAATTCGTGTCAAATTCTGAATAAGGAATGAGGAATGAGGATTAAATAAATCCTCGTTCCTAAGGGAAGGTTCGTTTTTAACTTTGGACTTTCAGGTGACAGGCACTTGGCAAGTGCCTGTCACCTTGGCCACAGTTATTTACGAGTTTTCCCTAAGCGGTTATTGGCTCCCCCTTTTCTAACACGTCTAACACGCCAACGGCCGTTTCCCAC
>WFSA01000045.1 GCA_015486215.1 Anaerolineae bacterium
GACATGGTTCAAAATCAGGAAAATCATCTTTACAATTGCCGCCATACAGGGCGACCCAGCGGGTCGCCCCTACAGGAGACAGAATGGTAGGGGCGACCCGCTGGGTCGCCCAAAAAGTGTAAAGATCAATTTGTCGAGAATGAACCATGCCCAAATATGAGATATTCTGCGCGTTTAACTGCATCAAAAAATCAGCCAACTCATCCAAAGCAAGCCCACGATAATAACGTGGGTCTTTATGTTGTGATGTACCTTGATAGGGGGGATCCATATACAGCAAATCTGATTCAGACACTATTCCCAAAATATCTCTGTAATCGCCGCTTGTAACGATTGTTTTTCCTTGAAGCAGGTTAGATACCGCAACAATTTCCTGACGCATACTTGTTGGTCGCCGCCCTTTTCGCCGATTGTCTGGACTTTGGTTAAATTCACCATTCGCATTATACCGAACAGATACTTTTACACAGCGTGCCAACAGATAAAGAAAATGATCGGGTCTATGCGCTCTGTTAAATTCATCCCGTATAAAATCGTAATAAGCCCTTTCTTGTATCTTCTCAATAAATCGTGGACAAGAGTTGACAAATTTCATCAGCACTTTATTTTACACGAGTATCATTAGGAAAATTTGTCAACTCTCCCCAGAATACTGAGAAGATACCTTTCTTGACCTAATTGTGCCTCCCATAATTTTATGTACGCATCACTGGTTTCATGCGGATTATTGATGATATTTTCGAGTAACTCCATCAATGGTTCGTTTAGATCATTGAGTAAAAAGCGTTTCGCTTTTCCATGATAAGCCGCCGCTACGGATACGGCCGCTGAACCTGCAAAAGGTTCAATAAGCGTATCAATTTGTTGAGGGAAATGGTGCAACATCTGCTGGGCAATAATGCGCTTGCTCCCTTGATAGGGGATGGGTTGGGGCATCTTCCTCATAACTGTTGCTCGTTAGCTGTAAATTGTTGATCGTTAATTGTTAGCTTCCCTCCAAAATCGTTCGCATTTCACGGGCGATGGCATCCATCGCCGCCTCACTAATCCGCGCATCCTCGTCTGCATTTAGCGCATTAAAGATGCCCGCCCCGCGCCATGCGTCTGGCTGGTCAGCCATGCGCGGGATGATGTGAAAATGCACATGCGGATGCTCGGCCGCTTCCGCAAACTGCACCACATACGTCTTGGCACACCCCGTCACCGCTTTCAAGGCGATGGATACACGGCGGATGAGATCGCCTAATTCTGCGGCTTCAACGGCCGTTAACTCATCCAACGCCTCGATATGCCGACGCAAAACCAGCACCATCCAGCCCGCCAACGCCGTATTGTAGCTATGCGCCACATCCCACAACTCTGTTTGGTAAATGTTATCCCAAAGCGGCGCGTCTCCCGCCCGTCGTCGTGCTGATAGTTCACATGTGTAACAGTTGTTCATGTCTATTCTCTACATAAAAGGTGGGGTGATAGTGGAGAAACGGCCGTTTTACATTTCAAGCATAGCCACGTCGATTAAATCTTGTGGTCGCCCAGCGGCTCGCTTTGCTACAATTAAATCTTCCTTACCGATGAAAGCGACTGGCACGTTATCAAAATGAACTTCGATACGATTTTCCCAAGCATCCTTAAATTTGATGCCAGGTATGCCCATTAAAATATCTACACGCACTGGAGGAATGCCCATTTGATAAAAATAGCCGTCTTCTGCAAAGTCATCTTTTGTCATGCCTTCCAGTGGCGCACCAAAATCGCGTAACGCCTGAAATACAACGGCAGCATTGGCTGGGTCTGTGCTAACCCATAAATCCAAATCTTTTGTATAGCGCGGTTCAGCATATTGGATAAGGGCATAGCCGCCAATAACCAGATATTTAACGTTGCTGGCGTTGAAAAGATTCAACAGATCGGTGAAGTCTGAGTTGACGAACATGATTACCTTTTACTTGATTTGCGTGAACGATCAATTCCCAAGTTGCAACGAAACGCGCTTGAGGCGTTTGTGATTGCCAGAATTGAAGATCAAATGAGCGATTAAGCTCTTCAATTTTTCCTCGCCGTTCCATCGGATTTGTTTTTATCATGAGGGAATTATAGCATAGTTGGGGTAAAACGGCCGTTTACACCACCCCAGCGATTCGCCTGCGCCGCCTTAATCTTTTCAATACCGTCCTGTACAATTTCACCATCCATCCCGCCAACGCCGTGTTGTAACTGTGCGCCACATCCCATAATTCAGTCTGGTAAATGTTGTCCCAAAGCGGCACGTCTCCCGCCCGCCATCGTGCTGATAGTTCGCAGGTGTAGCAATCGCTCATATCACACCCGCTAGGTGGAAACATAAATGGATTAGGTAATACATTTACGTTTCCACCTCAATTTTTCTAACTACATTGCTAGCGTTTTCGACTTCTTGCTTTAGTTGTGTAAACCATTCTGGAAATTGTTTACTCTCACTGTATACATGGAAGTGGAGTAGTTCGAGTAATGATACAAGTAAATTTGCTGTTAGTAGTCCAGTATCATAGTCAATTCGATAAAGTAACCGAAGTTTATCATGACCCCCCAATTTTTCTGGAGCAGAGAAAGGTGAAGGGTGAACTAAAGAATCTCGAAAAGGTTTTACTATGTTTAAGAAAGCATTCAAAGTTTCTTTATTTGTCTGCACAAGCCAAATATCGCTACCAGTTATTTTTTGGGGGTACTTCTCCAACTTCTTTCGAAGTGATACTGGATTAGGAGCATCTTCAAGCAATTTCTTTGTTGTATTTGATAATGTTGAAACATCGACTGATTGCATATAGTCCCAAGCTAGGCCATTTAAATATGCTTCCATCAAACTAAAACAAAACAAAATAACCGAACGAGTTGCAAACTTGTTTTGGCGTATTAATAAAGAAATTTGCGCGCTATCTTTTTCCAATGCTTGATGTGTATTCCTGCTGTATTTTTTTAGTTCAGTTTGCGATTGAACAATGAATTCCAAAGCTGATAATATGTTTTAGGTAAGTTCATCCTCTGGAAATTTAAACTGTAGACCCCATAAAGATATAGTTACTGTTAAATGAGCAGGGTTTCCTTTTAAAACGCTGGGTTTAACACTTGCATATTTTTCTTCAAATTCTTTCAATGGAATTTCTAATCCTCGAAATGCTTTTATGTCTTCATAAAGCAATGAGAGCTTGCTATTAGTCATTCTTGAAAAATTCCTTGAATAAAATTTCTTTATTTCAGGTGTAAGTCTTTTCTTTACATCGCTTTTCCCTGATCTAAGTTGACGACGTGGTAAATTTTCAAGTTCTAAAACATCTGCTTGGAGAAATTCTTGCCATGTATTGATCTCCCCAAGCATTAATCGTCCTACGGTTGCCGCACGATTGGCTTTGCGGATTAGTCTAGCTTCTTTTTCTCGTCCTGATAAATGTGCCATTTTGAATATCCCGTAATTGTAGAATTATAGTTACAGCCATAAAAATTGACTTACTGATTGTTTAATGAAGCGGTCAAAACTCGGCGACGAGTTGCCTTCAATCATCCAATGCTGCCCGCTTGCGTCCACAGCCACATCCAGCCCGCAGAATGGAATCATCAGCTTGTCAAAAAGCGGCTGGCAAAAGGCGATGAGGCCATCGCGCTCGGCCTCGTTGGTCACTAATTTGGATTCTGCCCCTTCCCAATGCAGAGGGCTGAGGTTGCCAGTGTAGACGGCATTGGCGGTGTCTTTGTGGTAGGCGAATTGATAACGGCCGTTTAGATCAAGGGCAAACATAACTCTTGCGCCAAATAATACGCTAATGTCGTTTTTCCCGTCGCAGGATGCCTTGTGATTAAGATGACTACAGTCGTTTTCATAAGTGCGTTAAGAGAAAATGAAAATAAAGATGATTACCCCCTTCCTTCTCTATTCCCGCATCTGTTGAATTTCTTCCATACTCAATCCCGTTGTTTGAGCGATAGTTTGATCATCAAGTACAGCCAATAGTTGCCGTGCAATTTCACGACTTTTCTCCAATTTCCCCTTTTCCATCCCCTTTTCCATCCCCTTTTCCATCCCCTTTTCCATCCCCTTTTTCATTCCTCTTTCCATCCCGCTTTCAAACTTGCGTTCTGCTAAGTCTACAGCATGTTTCCACATATCATATTCAGCTGCAATATAGGTCATATCATCGTCTGTCAACGTCGTTTTATTCAACCGACGTATCATTTCTTCAAAAACATCATCACCACGAAATTCTTCGAAATCAGATTTTGTGTTCTCCAGTTGCCGACTTCTTTCTGCAAACTGGAACCAGCGTTCGTACAGTTTCCCTTGCTGCTGTTTAACGATGTTTTTTTGCAACATAAAAACCAAACGATTACGTCTTAGAAATGACAGCCCTTTGGCATCATTTTGCGCCATAGCTAATACCTTTTTCCGTTCTTGTTGCAATTGTTTGATGGTTGGATTACGCCAAAGGCGGTTATTTTCAACAAATTCTAATACCAGTTCTGGTGTCATCGTGTAAGCGATATAATTCTCTTTGGATGAGAGGTTATCATCCGCCAGCCAGATGAGGGTAAGTACTGGATCTAATCGGCGATAATCACGGACAGCTTTCATCTCTCGTGAGTCAGCATCAAAAACATAAGCTTCTTTGGGAAGAGTTTCTAATTGCAAACCAGTATTGAGGGCGTGATAGAGATAGAAGCGTTTGATGATGTCGGGCTTATACCATTGCTGCATATCTATGATGATATACGCATCGTTAATTTTGCAACGATAATCGAATTCCACGATGACGGCATCATCAGTGACACGTTGTTGTAGGGGAAGTCTCTCAATTGAGGTGATATGAACTTCTAAAAAATCTTCCAAAAATTGTTTCGCTATCTGTTTATCGGAAAAAACTTTCTTGAAGAATCGGTCGTAATTTAGGGGTGCTAGATACATGTTTGCCTCCTTACCTATCGGTTAAAAAATAATATGTACCGTTTGTACATTATCTATAGTACTGGACACTGGCGTTTTTTGATTTTCTCTCCAGTAGGGGTGGTTCGCAAACCGCCCTTATGCCTCGACTGAAATTCAATTTTCGCCAGACTCCAGTATAGTATACCATACGCTTTTGTGATAATAGCAAAAACGGCCGTTGTCCCTCTATCAAACGTCCCCATTCCCTTCCAGCATCGCCGTATACAACTTCACCACCATCTCATCCCCTTCATCTTTAATGAAGCGGTCAAAACCCGGCGACGAGTTGCCTTCAATCATCCAATGCTGCCCGCCAGCGTCCACAGCCACATCCAGCCCGCAGAATGGAATCATCAGCTTGTCAAAAAGCGGCTGGCAAAAGGCGATGAGGCCATCGCGCTCGGCCTCGTTGGTCACTAATTTGGATTCTGCCCCTTCCCAATGCAGCGGGCTGAGGTTGCCAGTGTAGACGGCATTGGCGGTGTCTTTGTGGTAGGCGAATTGATAACGGCCGTTCAAATAAACGATCCGATACTCCTTCTCAATCGGGATCGCCTCCTGTATCAGCGCGATATAATCGCCAAAGATGTTCTTTTTGTCGTAGACCGCCAACAGCGCATGTTCCAACTGGCGTGGCGTTTCCGCCTTGAACACATGCGTCCCCCACGACCCCCGATTTTTCTTGACGATGACGGGATAGCCAAAATCAGCCTCAACTTTACTGATAATGCCGCCAATGCTGTCTGCGTCCAAGAAATGGGCGTACTTTTCATCGCTGTACGGGTTCAGAAAAGCGGCCGTTTTTGGCATTTTCACCACATCTTCAAAATAAGTGATGAAATAATCCTTATCCTGACACAATTTCATCACCGATTGCGGATTAAGCGGGGTCGCCCAATTGGTAAACAGATGCGTCTTGCCGCCGCTGTACACGGTGACAATATTCTGCGTACTATGCTGCACATTATAGCGTAGCCCCATCTGATCGCACGCCTTCGCTAATGCTTGTAAGTTTCGGTTCATAATATGGAGACAGAGGGTAGAAGATAGAGGGTAGAGATAGAGAACATCTTCTCTATCTCTATCTCCACCTCTACTCTCCCTCTATCTTATTGTTATATCTTCTCAGTATTCTGGGGAGACTTGACAAATTTTCCTAATGATACTCGTGTAAAATAAAGTGCTGATGAAATTTGTCAAGTCTTGTCCACGATTTATTGAGAAGATACTTATTGTTCAATAATCAACTCTACCCGTCGTTCCCAGAATGGCATTTTGTTTATCCAAATCGGCCAAAGGGTGATGGTCGGTCTGTCACGCAGGGGGAGATTGTCGTATAAGTAGGCGGCGGCGATGTCAGTTTTTTGTCCTGCAACGGCCGTTATCATCCCATCCACCGCCAAATCTGCCGCCGTTCCGCCGCTGATTTCCAGTTCAAACGTCACCCGTCCCGCATCATCTACGGCGATAATCCCGCCGGGTTCAAAATACAGGCTGTCAGGGATCAATCCGTAGCCGTCGGCGATATGGGCGGTGAGCGCGTTATACGCCAGCCCAGCCGTATTGGTGCTGTCAACGGCCGTTCCCGCCAGCACCGCCTCCATTCTCAACGAGACCCGCTCCGCCTGATCACCCGCCTCGTGCGAATACTCTTCGCTCAATACCTCAACCAATCGCAACGATTCCCGCGCAAAAAACTCCCGTTCCGTCAACGACGTTTCCATCTGCGCCAACGCCACCGCCTGCAAAAATTGCAATGTCTGCGACCGCAGCTTATCAAGATCGGATTGGGAAACGGCCGTCACCTCTTCCATCCCCCCGCCCGTCATCCGCGCCCGATTTTCCACCTTCACCTGCCGCGCCAGTTCCTTATTCACGATGCGCGTCACCCTATTTGCGGCCACATTTCCTTGCGGCCCCAACACCACCGCCGCCGCCGCCGCCTCCACCGTACTGCCCTCAACCGCTGGTAAAATCACGGGGGCAATGGTCTGGAACAGCCGTTGATCCTCTGTGCGAAGCTGCGTACCGTCTGGCACAATCACCGCCTCATCGGTCAAATTTGTAAACAGCACAAACCCTTGCGCGGGCGTGACCGCCGCCTCCGTCCGCCCCGTTGCCTCCACCTCTGCCTCCCACAATTGGGTGAGCAAAATTTGGCGGGCGGGGATACTTTTATTGGCAAAATCAACCGTCGTCTGCTGTGGATCAGCCATCACAATCTCCGTCGTCGTGATCGGCTCCCACTCTGGTGACAAGGTGATGGTCGCTCGGGGGGCAACATACGCAAACAGGACAATCATCAGCGCGACAGCAATGAGAAAGAGGAAAACGGCCGTATACCGCACTCCCCATTGACGCGGCGTAAGCACCGTGCGCTTGGCGGGAAGGATCGCCCTTCTCACCGTTTGCTGCCACTCGGCTAACGGCCGTCCCCCCTTCGTCGGCAGCCCGACCAACTCAGACCGCCGCTGCCCCCGCCGCCATCGCCGCTGCCCCCTTTCCGCCTGTGCCACCGTACGAAAAAGAGGAAAACCCAACTGTTTTGCCTGCCGCCGCACCCTTTTATCGCTTGTCAACAGCCCGACTTCAACCCGTTTATAATCGGCCGCACGGCGCAGGCGGACAAAATCAAGGGGATCGTTTAAGTCACCGTTGGGGGGAAGAATAAAGAGAAAACGGCCGTCGTCCGCCCATTCCAAACGGTCACAAACGGAAACAATATCATCTTCTGTGATAAGCAGGATACTTTTCATCTAATGGACAATTAACAATTAACAATTAACAATTAACAATTCCTCTACTGAATAACCACCAACGGAATCCCCTCAACCATCGGCACAGGAGGGACAGGCGGCTGATAACTCTTCCCTTTCCGCACTGGCGGACATTTCCAATCGTCAAGCTCCGTCCCTTGCCGCAACTTTTTCAACCTGGGCAGAATACCGCACGCATAACAATTATCACGGCAATCTCCCCGCGTCGCCCGCTCTTTGCTCATCTGATAATCTTCACCTAAAAATTTGCGAGTCACGGCGATGTCAATATGCTCCCAAGGAAACATCTCGGTAAACGGCCGTCTACGATGTGTATAAAAGCGCGGATCAAGCCCCTCTTCCGCCAGCGCATTTTGCCACGCCTCCGCATTAAAATGCTCCATCCACGCATCAAACTTAGCCCCCTTTTGCCACGCCTTCCCCACCACTTCCGCCATCCGACGGTCACCGCGAGACAAAAAGCCCTCAAACATAGATTCATGCGGGTCGCTCCAGCGCAAGCGCACCCCCTGCCCGCGCATTTTGCGCCGCAACAGGCTGATCTTTTCTTGCAGCAAGTCGCTATCTCCCATCGGCTCCCATTGGAACGGCGTATGCGGCTTGGGAATAAAAGTACTGACCCCCACATTGACACTCGCCTTATTACCGTGAACCTGCCGCCCCTTTTTCAATACCTGTTTTGCCAGATCGATGATCGCCTGCACATCCTCAAGCTCCTCCATCGGGTGACCGATCATGAAGTAGAGCTTGATCGTGCGCCAGCCGCGCTCAAAAATCGCTTGCGCCGTCTCCAACAATTGCTCATCTGGCACAAATTTATTGATGGTGCGCCGCATCTTTTCCGTCGCCGCTTCGGGAGCTAAGGTAAAGCCGCCGCGCCGGCTTTTGCTCAAATTATCCATCAACTGGGTCGAAACGGATTCGATTCGCAGCGATGGCAGCGAGATATTTAATCCCAAATGGCCGTACCGCTCCCCAATTTTTTCGGTCAATTCCAGCACATTGGTGTAATCGCTCGACGAGAGGGAAAGCAGCGCGATCTCTTCATATCCTGTCGATTCCAAAATCGCATCAATCGCATCAAGCACCTCATCAACCGGCCTCTCACGCACAGGACGGGCGACCATGCCCGCGTGGCAAAAACGGCAACCGCGCGTACAGCCGCGCATAATTTCGATAGGGCCGCGATTATGCACCGTTTCGATGAACGGAACGATGAAATCAGTCACTGGCGGCGGCAATGTCGGCACAATCGCCTTCATCACTTTGGCGGGTGCTTCGGGCATATTGGGGGTGATGGCAGTGACGACACCATCATCACTATACGCAACGTCATAAAAACGGGGGATGTAGCAACCATCAACCTGCGCTAGATAACGCAATTGGGTCTCTCTATCCATCCCGCGCGTGGCACGAACGACGCTGATGATCTCCATAATCGCCGCCTCCCCTTCGCCGATGACAAATAGGTCGATGAAGGGAGCCATCGGTTCGGGGTTGTAGCAGCCATGCCCGCCAGCAATGACAAGCGGATAGCTCGCGTCCCGATCTTGGCTGCGGATCGGCATTCCCGCTAGGTCAAGTAGGTTGAGGGCATTCGTGAAAAGCTGCTCGTATGGCAGCGAGATGCCCAAAATATCGAATTCTCGGATCGCCTGCTTGCTCTCTAGCGCAAAGAGCGGGATGCCGTCTTCGCGCATCAACGCTTCCATATCTGTCCATGGGGAGTAGACACGCTCTGCCAGCAAATTACGGTGCTTGTTGATGAGATCATACAAGACCATCAAGCCAAGATTGGACATGCCTAAATCATAAATGTCGGGAAAAGCAAGAGCGACTTTACAATCAATCTCGTCCCAATTTTTTACAATTTCATTATATTCGCCGCCGACGTAACGGCCGGGTTTGGCAACGCGGGGCAAAATACGCTCGATGGCGGTTTGGATCTGTTCTGCGGTTTTAATCATACGGGAGAGGAGTAATGCATAATGAAGTTTTAATAATAAATGGTGAAGCAGCAACTATCCGCTTCACAATTCATTATTCATTATTTTTTAAGGGTTCTGACGATAAGGCCGATGAGGCCGATGATGAGGGAACCGATGATAGCTAGGCCAATATACGCGCCGATTGGCGGTTTGCCTGTATCGGAGTCTGTGCTGTCTGCGGCGGGGGTGGCGGTGGCGGGCGACTGGGTGGCGGCAACGGCCGTTGCGATTGATTCTTCTACATGAACACGGCTGCCAAACTCAATCCCGACAGTACCGCCTGCATCTACGGTCACCATCGCTTGCGCCGCTGTCGTCATATCTAAACGGGCTGGCAAAAGTTGGGTTGCCTGATATTCGCCAGCATCCAATCCATCAAAACAGACTGCTTGATCTGTCCCAGCCGAGACCGCTTGCCCGACGATGCCGTTTGCGTTGGCAACGCTGAACGTAATACCAGCCATATATCC
>WFSA01000046.1 GCA_015486215.1 Anaerolineae bacterium
GATCAGCCCCCCACCCTAACCCTCCCCCGAAAGGGGAGGGAACTTGCTCCCTCTCCCTTTGGGAGAGGGCTGGGGTGAGGGGGAGTGACCAAAACCCCCATTTAATACACTAATTGAAATCAGTGTATCAAATGGGACAGTTAATTAATCCGGCATGGTTCAAAACGGTGAAAATCATCTTTACAGTTGTTGCGTAATTGAGCGACCACAAGGGTCGCCCCTACAGGAGTAAATTGTAGGGGCGCGGCCTTGTGCCCGCCCTCAACCTGTAAAGATCATTTCGCATAAAATGAACCATGTCATTAATCCTCATTCCTAAACGCCAATTAACGTAATCCAAGCCGTACCGAACACAAGATAAATAAACGTATTAGTGACAGTGATAACCGCCCCATACTTATACATCTCCTGCGTTTCCAGATAGCCGCTGGCGGCAAAGATAACATTCGCGCTAGAGCCTTGAGGGGTGATGGAAGCGAAGAAGTTGGTGGCAAACAGGAGCATCAAAGCGAGCAATGTTCCCGGCACGCCGGCTGTTAGACCAACGCTCAAGAAAACACCATAAAGAGCGAGCATCTGCGCCGTTTGGCTGACAAAGAAATAATGGATCAACACGTAAGAGATGATCAAAATCACATACACAACCGGCCAACTAAATCCTACCAGGAAGCTGGCAATATTGTCACCGAGCCACGGCATGAATCCTAAATTATTCAAGAAACTGCTCAAGGTGTAGAGAATGGCGAACCACATCCAAATTTCCAAAACGCCGCCCTCTTTCTTGAGATCGTCAACTGTAAATATATTGGCGAGCATGACTACGGCTAATCCTAAGAAGGCAACGGCCGTTTTGTCGATTCCCAATGTACCAGCCAACGCCCATGCGATTACAACCAAGATGAACGTCACAGCCATGATGATCTCTTTGGTAGACATACTGCCCATCTCTTCCAGCTTTTTAGCAGCCATTTTGGGAGCTTCCGGCGTATGTGTGACCTCTGGTTTGGCAACCTTAAACAGCACATAAGGTACGGTTATCAGCGCAATGACGGAGGGAACGACGGAGGCGATAAACCAACTGCCAAAATTGATGGTGATACCCATCTCTTCAGCAATGCCGACACCAGCAGGGTTAGCGGCCATAGCCGTCAACCACAAGGCGGATGAAATCGTCAACCCAGCGACACCATTCATCATCAAAAAGTTACCTAATCTACGTCCTGTGCCATCATCTGGACGAGAGCCGCCGCCCAAAGCGATAGCTTGAATAATGGGGTACAACACACCACTACGGGCTGTGTTGCTGGGGAACGCGGGGGCAATGATGGCATCGGTGATAGCCATGCTGTAGCCCAATCCCAATGTTGATTTTCCTAATTTACGAATAACTAAATAGGCGATCCGTTCGCCCAAGCCAGAGTTGATGGCTGCGCGTGCCAACAAAAAGGCGACGACGATTAAGAGGATAAATCCTTTTCCAAACCCTGAATACGCATCTCCAGCTTCTAATGTGCCTGTAAGGATGGTTACTGCTAAAGCGGTGATGGACAGCACAAAAATGGAGGATACGTTTGCAATTACCCCGACGATTGTCGTGATAAAAATAGCGAATAAATGCCACGCCTGTGGATCTAAGCCTTTTGGTACAGGCAAAAACCAAATGACTGTTCCTAAAACAAGAAGTCCTAGGATTTGTTTCAATTTTATATCTTTCATCTTAAAGTCTCCTTAAAACTTTGCTTTTGCTACAAGAAGTTTCATTCTTGGACATGGTTCATTTTATGCGAAATGATCTTTACACTTTGTGGGCGGGCACAAGGCCGCGCCCCTACAATTTACCCCTTTATGGTCGCCCAATCACGCAACAACTGTAAAGATGATTTTCACCATTTTAAACCATGTCCATTGTATCTTCTCAAAATTTCGGGGAGACTTGACAGGTTTTCTATAATACTCTCGTGTAAAATGCGAGACTCTTATGAAACCTGTCAAGCCTTTGCCCCAATTTATTGAGATGTTACTGTCCATTCTTGTAAAATTTGATGAGCGTGATCCTTACAATATGGATAATCTCATCATGAAAATATAATAGAGAAAAGTATACCTTATTGTGCAAAATTTCACTAATACTTCTCTCATATTAAATAAGGGGAGGTATCTTCTCAGTATTCTGGGGAGACTTGACAAATTTTCCTAATGGTACTCGTGTAAAATAAAGTGCTGATGAAATTTATCAAGCCTTGTCCACGATTTATTGAGAAGATACGGGGAGGCTCGTAAATAACTATGGTCAAGGTAACTGGCACTTGCCGAGTGCCTGTCACCTGAAAATCCAAAGTTAAAAACAAACCTTCCCTAGGGATGGCTTATTCCTCAGAGCATGTCTGATTGAGGGTTTTGCGGGGTCGCGGAGTGGAGATTAATATGCGTTTATGGAGAGATGAGTATGGTGTAACTTATTCCTTCGTCGTCAGATGTAAATAGCAATGTCGGGGGATGCTCTTTTTGATTGTACTGCTCATTGTAGTTGATGAACCAACGGCCGTTTTCCATCCAAAATGCCGTCACTTGATAATCATAATGACCGTTCAAGCCAAATTGAAATTGATCACTATATTCAGCAAATCCATCTGCTTGATAAGGGGTAAACTGGCGTACTTCTTCATCAGGCTGCCACAAGAAAAGATGGGAACTGCTGTAAATGGCGAGCCATTCTCCCACCATTTCGGGCGGGATAGTGATGCCCGCTCTGGATTCATCACTATATGAGCCGATTTCTTTATTTTCGACCGCATATACTCGCTTATATCGCGCATCAGGAAAGCTGTCTTCTCGATAAATGGTCTCTTTAATTTCGTAACTGCCGACAGTGTACTTGTTTTCTTCTACAAGCTCTGTCGTCAAGTCAGCAAGGCAGCCCGATAAAGTGATAATGATAATAAAAAAAAACAGTAGTAAATTTCATATGGAACCAAAGTGACCGTCACGGGGCGTATAATTTCGAGTAAGCTAAGTCCGTTCGCCCCGTGACTGTCACTTCTACTGAGTTGTACTCCCCCCTGCTCAAGTCAGCCTATAAGCCGCATTCTGTTACGATTGGTTGCCCAGCTTTAGCTGCCCAATCGTTGATGATCATCTATCTGGGATTGTCATTACTGACAACCTCAATGCAATCTACCCGAACATGATAACGGGACGCACTGCCCCTCTGCTCTGCTTGATCTTGCTCCCGATGGGGTTTACAAAGCCGACAACATTACTGCTGTCGCTGGTGGTCTCTTACACCACCGTTTCACCCTCGCCCGCGCAAAAGGCGGGCAATATACTTCTCTGTTGCACTTTCCGGCAGGTTACCCTGCCCGGCCGTTAGCCGGCATCGTGTGCTGTGGAGTGCGGACTTTCCTCACCTTTTCCAAATGGAAAAAGCGCGATCATCCAGCCAACTTGAGACGGGAATGGTACGGGGAATGACGGGAGAAGGCAAGGCAATGGATAGTGGATAATAGGCATGGTTCAGAATTGAGCAAATCATCTTTGCAATTTATCTTGTGTGGGGCGATTCAGCGAATCGCCCCTACAGGAGGGAATCGTAGTATAGTTTGGCCTAAGTTCTTCGGGGTTTTCTGTAGCGCAATTTTGGAAAATTGACCTACGATAATTGCTGGAGAACTTCCACCAGTGTATAGTAGGTTCTCTTATACTTATAAAACGTATTACAAATCGATCCGTTGTCCTCTATAGGCGACATTCACTCCCGCATCTAAAACGTGTTGATAGTGCGTGCCGACTTCATCTAATAACGGGTTTGTATGGTTTAGGTGAGTCAGTAACAGTTGTGTGGGCAGATCGACAAAACGGGCGAGGGTGTCGTTGACGAGGGGATGGGCGACTGGTGTACGTCCAGCCAGTTCGTCGGTGCTGTAAAAGCAAGCGTCCAGCAAAGCCGCATCCACGCCATTCAATACCGCCCGCGCCTGCGGCCACGCATCCCATCTATCAATATCTGGCAGGTAGAGCAGCGAGCGGTTCGGCCCCTGCACGCGAAAGGCGAAGGTTCCCGCGCCCCATTCATCTCGATGAGGAACGGGGATGGGGGTGATGGATAATCCATCTCCCAAGATGACGGGTTGACCGTCGTGCAGGATATGGGGTTGAATATGTTGGAGAAGGGGCTGCCAAACGGCCGTTTCCATCAATACCCCCATCACCCCCGCCGACGCAAACAGGGGAAGCCCGCGTGCATTCATCGCCTCTGGCCCAAGCTGGGGTAAGCCGCCGATATGCCCCATGTGGGCATGCGTCAAGAAGATCGCGTCGGGCGGGCGCAGGCGGGCGGCGCGGCTGGGATGGGGCAGCAGATCGGCCAGCATATTTAATTGGAATTTAATATCAGGGGAGGCATCAAGCAAAGTGACGACGGGATCATCCCGTCGTCCATCTACGATTGCTAAACAAGCAGCGTACTTTGCCTGCGAGGGGGTGGCGAAGGCGGCGGCGCAGTGCGGACAGCGGCAGCCCGCGTGCGGCAAACCACCATCTTGCATAATTCCAAGAACAACGGCCGTTACCTTGCCCAAAAACAAATCCAGTGTCAAACTCATGGGGGAATTGTCGATAATTAATTGGCAATTGTCAATTGTCAACGAGGATCAGTATGGTAATACCCATCGTTGATGATAAATAAGGATAACAACAGACAAATATCATACACGAACCCCCATTAACAATTGGCAATTAATAATTGACAATTGACAGTTTATGAAAACAGTATCCACCCTCATCAGTAATATCCCCGCGTCACCGACGCTGGCAGTTAATGACAAAGCAAAAGCGTTACAAGCGGCCGGACATGACATCATCCCTCTCGCAGGCGGCGATCCTGATTTTGACACGCCACCTCATATCATCGAAGCGGCCATCGCCGCCATTCAGCGCGGAGACACCCATTACCCATCTCCCATGAAAGGCATTCCACCATTGCTGCGTGCCATTGCCGATAAAATGGAGAGGGAAAATGGTATTATCGTTGATCCGATGCGTGAGATTATCGTCACGCCAGGCGGAAAATGGGCGTTATATTTGGCATTAGCTTCTATTCTCAATGCTGAGGATGAGGTGCTGATTCTGGAGCCGTATTGGGTCTCTTATCCGCCATTGGTGACATTGGCGGGAGGGGTTCCCGTGCTGGTCGGACTGGACAGCGAGAGGAATTTTGAGATAACGGCCGTTTCCATCCGTCAACATCTCACCCCCAAAACCAAAGCAATCATGGTCAACAGCCCCAATAATCCCACCGGCCGCGTCCTCACCGCTGATGAGATGAACATCATCGCCGACATCGCCAAAGAAGCCGATCTCTATGTGATAGCCGACGAAATATACGAAAAATTGATATTTGACGGCACACATATCTCTCTCGCTTCCCTGCCAAATATGGCCGAACGCACATTAACGATCAACGGCTTTTCCAAAGCGTATGCGATGACTGGCTGGCGGCTGGGATGGTTAGCCGCACCCAGACAGATCATGGATTTAGCTGTCAAATTAAATGGGCAAACGATCTCATCAGCGGCAACATTTACAATGCACGCGGCCGTTGCCGCCTTAACTGGAACACAAGAGATCATCAACACAATGCGCGACTCCTATCAACAACGGCGCGATTATATGGTAGCCGCATTAAACAATATTGACGGCGTGCAATGCCGCTCAATCGAAGGCGCATTCTACCTCTTCCCCAGCTTCCCCGACTCAGGATTGAACAGCGTGCAATTAGCAGAAAAACTACTGACAGAAGCAAGTGTAGCCGGCACGCCAGGCATCGCCTTCGGACAGAGCGGCGAAGGGCACGTGCGCTTTGCTATCTCCACCGCAATGGCTGATTTGGAACGGGCGATAGAACGAATCGCCAAAGTGAAATGGGTACAGTAAAAACAAGACAAACTACAGATAAAAACTGATAGCTCACATAAAAAACACGCTGAAAACGCATTAAATCCAACACTCTCTCAACCTATTTTTAAAAGACATTTATGTATGTGACATTGATTAAAATAGGTGCCGCCATTATCGTAAACCTAACGATTTATCATTCCCCATCTGCATGGGGGCAGGCTCTGCAAAGGCAGGAATCCATACTCTTTGAGAGCCATGGATTCCCGCCTTCGCGGGAGCAACTTTTTAATGTTACTAATTTTCATCATAACACGCTGGGTCATATCTCCCGCACGGTTTCTTGAACCAAATGACAATCGGCCTTTCGTGTTGATTTAATCATACTAATGACAGTCAAATATATTCGTTAAGTTTACGTATCTTCTCAGTATTCTGGGGAGATTTGACAAATTTTCCTAATGGTACTCGTGTAAAATAAAGTGCTGATGAAATTTGTCAAGTCTTGTCCACGATTTATTGAGAAGATACAAGTTTACGAATATGTAGGTATCACATACACCTCAGTAGAAAAATACACTCTGTCAAAATTTGCTCAAAATCTAACCCTGTTATACTATCTTAGTGTTAGATTAAAGAAAATCATATGATATTTGCTAAATTAGCCCAGAATTTACGAATATCGCAAACAACACGAAACCAATATCAACCATAATCAACAATCTAAGGAGCCTTACTCTAGTTTTCACAAAAAATAAAAAAATCCACTTTGACCGTAACTTTATACAAAACTATTTTAAGGAGGTGATGCCGCACAGAAATAAATAGATGAAATTAGTTTATGCCCGATTGTACAAAAAATATTTTTAAGGATTTGAAAGGAGAAGATTTACACTATGAATAAGAAAAATTTAGTTTTGATTGGAATATTATTACTGTCTTTCGTATTGGTCGCCTGTGGCGGCACTGAGACCGTAACTGAAACCGTAGAAGTAGAAGTAACCCGTATCGTAGAAGTAGAAGTAGAAGTAGAAGGCGCAGCCCCTGCTGTCGCCGAAACTGGTGCCGGCGTTACACTTGAGACCGTTCGTGATCGCGGCGAATTGATTTGCGGCGCACCGCTTGGCTCATCACCCGGCTTTGGCTTTATTGAAGAAGATGGTAGCTATTCTGGTTTTGACTTTGAATTTTGCCGTGTTATAGCCGCCGCCGTTTTGGGCGATGCTGATGCAGTCACCCCCCGTCCATGTACCTCCACCGAACGCTTCCCCATTTTGCAATCAGGTGAAATTGATGTGCTTTCTCGTCAAACAACATGGACAACCACACGCGATACATCACTTGGTTTCAACTTTGTCGCCACCACATTCTATGATGGTCAAGGCATGATGGTTCGCAAAGACTCTGGTATCGAGACATTGGAAGATTTGGAAGGCGGCACAGTCTGCGTCTCTGCAGGAACAACCACCGAATTGAACCTGGCCAGCGTAATGTCTGCCAAAGGTATCAACTACGAAGCCGTTGTACTTGAAGGCGACAACACCCGTATCTCTTACGATGAAGGACGTTGTGATGGATATACCACTGACAAATCAGGTCTGATCGGTGCTATGTTGGTTATGACTAATCCCGATGAACATGTCATTTTGGAAGAAACGATGTCCAAAGAGCCACTCGGCCCACTGGTACGTCAAGGTGATGATAACTGGTTTGATATTGTACAATGGTCAGTTTTCTGCACCATTCAGGCCGAAGAAAAAGGTATAACTTCCCAAAATGTGGATGATATGCTTGGCAGTGACGATCCCGAAATTCAGAACTTATTAGGCGTTAAAGCTGAATTAGGCTCCTTGATGGGGCTGGATAACGATTTCTGTTATCAGATTATTAAGCAAGTCGGTAATTACGGTGAAATTTTCGACAAACATCTTGGCCCAGATTCTCCCTTCAAAATCGATCTAGCTCGCGGTGTTAACGGCCTATGGACAGAAGGCGGCATCATGTATTCCCCGCCATTCCGTTAAAATGTTGTAAAACTAAAGAGGTGAACGGTCAGCATCGTCTACTGTTCATCTTTTTGGCTTTTTAAGCGTTCAATCATCGTTTTGCTCATTGTCATACCTGCATAAAATAGACATGACAATGAGCAAAATGATTAAGTATAACCGCTCTTTGTAAGCACCCCCTCATTCTACGCTCGGCGTGGAATACTCTCTTAAAACATTCTGACATTATGTATGTTTCAACAAAATTTCCATCATATACAGGAAGGAGACGAGGGCAACTATTTCTACGGCTGCTATTCAGGGTAAGGAACGGGGATAACAATTCTAGGAATTAAACAAACCCTCATTCCTAAGGAGAATAGATTATGGAACAACCAAATCAACCAGATATAAGTGCCGCCCCTACGCAATATGTTCCATTTTGGCGGGATGGGCGTGTATTAGGTGTATTTGGGCAAATCATCTTTATTATTGTTATGATTGTGATTGCCAACACACTTGGCAGCAATTTCGCTTCAAATAAAGATAAGTTAGGTGAGATTCATTGCGCCGACGGCTCTGTTGATGAAGGGTATCGTTGTGCGTATGATTTTATGCAAGCGAATGCTGGTTTTGATATCAGCGAAACAGTTTTGCCGTACAAAGTAGAAGATTCGTACTGGCAAGCTTTTTATCAAGGTTTTCTCAACACGTTAAAGGTAGGGCTTCTAGGCGTTATCCTGACCACAATTATAGGGACGCTGGCTGGTGTTGCCCGTTTGTCCAGCAATTGGCTTATCAGCCAAATTGCACTTTGGTATGTGGAGATAATGCGTAATATACCTCTGCTGATTATTTTGTTTATGTTGTATTTTGGTGTCATTTTAGCGGGGCCAGATCTCAAGGAAACGATGCAACCTTGGGGATTACCTATCTTCTTTAATAACCGCGGTTTAAATTTCCCTTGGCCGCAGTTCACATCTTCAGCTGGTATCTTCATAGCTTTTCTAGTATTAGGTGCTATCCAATATCAAGTTGTTGCCATTGCGTTGGATCGCCGTGAAATTAGAACGGGGAAATCAAGCAATAAAGCAAGATGGGGAATTTTTTCCTTTATAGTTATTGCAATGATTGGTTGGTTTGCTGCAAGCGCCATGTCGGACACAGAAGGTTTATTGGTAACCAAAGCCAGTCGGATTCGAGAGGTAGACGATATTGAGAGAATAATTCTCAAGCGTGCCGACGTTGGTCTTATGAGTCTGGTGAATGATCTGCCGAAAGAGCAGTTGGCTGAAGCTGCCTTAACTGTCTGTGTATTGCGTGATTCACCTTCCGAGGTTAATTTTATTTCGCAATTACGCAACAGGGGAATCCCGTACAGTATCACGCGTTTTGACAGGCCTGATCAAGCTGTAGCAGCGTATGGGGAAGGGAAATGTGAGGTTTTTGCCGCATCTAAATCAGTGTTGGCGGCGGAACGGGTCACATTGGAAAATCCAACATCTCATCTGCTTGTGCCAATCAGTGAAACGCCTGTTGTCTGGAGCGTCCCTGCTTTTGAGGGATTAAACATAGCTGGCGGTAGCAAGCTATCACCAGAATTTACTGCTTTGCTGGTGGGTCTGGTTCTCTTTTATGGCGGTACTCTGGCTGAGTTGGTGCGGGCTGGCATTCAATCTGTTTCCAAGGGGCAATCTGAAGCGGCTCAAGCATTGGGTTTGAGCGAATCCCAGAGATTAACGCTTGTTGTATTACCTCAGTCGTTGAAAGTCATCATCCCTCCCTTGATTGGTACTTATCTCAGTTTGATTAAGGATACCAGTTTAGGCTTGGCATTGGGTTTCTCCGACATGTATCGTATTTCTTTCGTGACGATTAACCAGACGGGGCAAGCTTTGCAGGTGGTTATTCTCATGATGCTGGTCTATTTGGCAATTAGTGTTGTCTTTTCTGTACTATTGAATTGGTACAACGCCAAGTATGTAATCATGGTGGAGAGGTAAATATGACAGCTATAACACAATCACTTTCACAATTCAAGGGTTCTATCGGACAGCATTTTCGCTGGGATTATTTTTTACAAGATAATGTAACTAGCTCAATATGGTTGACGATATGGGTGGCTTTGTTAACGATGGTTACGGCCGTTTATACAATCGGCCAAGTAGCATCTTCACCAGTACCAACACTTATAATCATTGCTATCTGGGTTGCCATTTTAGGTCTGGCAATTGCTGGCGGGTTATTCCAAAAGCACACAAAGGTAGGGGATTGGCTGGGGAGTAATTTAGTCGGTTCAATTTCTAATGCTTTATTGACATTACTTTTAATGCTGTGGTTGGCATCCGCTTTCCGTAGCGTGTTAAGTTATGCTGTTATTAATGCCACATTTGACCCCGCATTAACAGCTCCTGAAGTACGTACCAAAGATGGAGCAACCTGGGGCTGGCTAGCGGCTACAAACAGTAACCCAGAGGTGATAGGCGGGGCTAGAGACCTTTTGTTATACGGCCGTTTAGACCGCATGTTTGTTCCCCGTGTAAAAGCGGCAGGACTTATCATTCTCGCCTTAGCATTGCTCACTGTTGCAGCTAATAAAACAGGAGTATGGCAAAGTAAGAAACCTGTAAGCCAAGGGCTTACCTATGCGTGGTTACTTTCTCCCCTTATATTGTTTATCCTGCTGAATGGGGTGACCTATAATCCTGATAAGCCTTTAATCAACTTTAGCACACTCATCATGGGTACAATCGGCGTACTGCTCCTTTACGGATTCTCATGGTGGCAAAAAATCGTTAAGTACAGTTTAGCAAATGTAATAGTTGCCGCTGTTGCTTTTCCTATATTCTATGTTGCATGGCGTTTTCTGGCTCAGAGCCAACTGTTCCCAGTAATCAATGTGGATACTTGGGGCGGACTGATGCTCACCTTGATTATCGCCGCTTCCGTCATTTTACTCTCATTTCCTGTGGGGTTAATTTTGGCAATGGGACGACGCAGTGAGGTGCGCGGTATTCCAGACTGGATCACTTGGCCTTTGGTCATCATCTTCACGGTTTGGGGGTTCAAAACATCAACACCAGGCTTGTTAGCTGATGCCCGTAATACCATTGAAACGCTTATCGCTTTTTGGCCTATATTAATAGTAGCTATTGGTTATGTCATACAGCAAGGATTCAAAGGAAATATAGTTGCCGCTTTCTCAACGTTCTTTATTGAGACGATTCGCGGCGTGCCGCTCATTACCTTGCTGTTTATGGCTATCATCATGGCCCCCTTCTTTTTCAAAAGCGGGACGGTAATCCCCAACCCATATGCTGTCATTATTGGTTACACCGTTTTTTCTGCGGCGTATATGGCAGAATTGATTCGGGGTGGTTTGCAAGCTATTCCGCAGGGACAGTATGAAGCAGCTGATGCTTTAGGATTAAACACGTTGCAGAAAATGCGCTTTGTTATTTTCCCGCAGGCGTTACGCATATTGATTCCAGCTCTTGTCGGCTCGTTTATTGGCAATTTCAAATCATCTTCATTAGTCTCTATTGTGGGTCTATTCGATTTGGTAGGTATTGCTGGTTCTGTTGTTGGCAACGCCCAATGGCTGGGTCTGAAAAGAGAACTTTATTATGGAATGGCTCTTTTTTACTTCTTAGTTAGTTTTACTATGTCTTCCTATAGCCGCCGGCTAGAAGCGAAACTTAGTACAGGTCAATAATGCGTATTTGAGTATCTTCTCAGTATTCTGGGGAGACTTGACAAATTTTCCTAATGATACCCGTGTGTTTCAAATGAGTTGAACCAAGCTGATGAAATTTGTCAACTCTTGTCCACGATTTATTGAGAAGATACGTATTTGTAAAGTAAAAACCATTTATGATGTGCTTGCTACATCATAATATCGAAATAAATCTACGAAGTTATTGTAGAAGGGAGAAAATAATATGGCTGTAAATCCGACGGCTGAGAATATCATTGAGATTCGAGATGTTCATCTATGGTATGGTGAGTTTGAAGCATTAAAAGGGGTTAATCTAACCGTTAAACAAGGTGAAGTAATTGTTCTTTTAGGGCCGTCTGGCTCTGGAAAATCCACCTTTATTCGGGCGATAAACCGTCTTGAAGAGCATGGACGGGGCGACATTACGGTTAAGGGTATTCCGTTAACACATGATGTACGTGACATTGCTGAAATTCGTCGTGAGGTGGGGATGGTTTTCCAACAGTTTAACCTGTTCCCCCATCTGACGATTATGGAAAATATCACGCTGGCTCCGATCAATGTCCGTAAATGGTCACGGGAAAAAGCAGAAGAAATTGGCATGAAGTGGCTGACGCGGGTTGGTATTCCTGAACAAGCTAATAAATATCCAGGACAATTATCAGGTGGTCAGCAACAGCGGGTGGCGATTGCCCGTACCTTGACTATGGAGCCAGAAGTCTTGCTATTTGATGAGCCAACTTCAGCATTAGATCCAGAGATGGTGAAGGAAGTGCTGGAAGTGATGTCAGATTTGGCAAATGAAGGGTATACCATTCTGGCGGTAACACATGAGATGGGATTTGCTCGCGGCGTAGCTGACCGCATCATTTTCATGGATTATGGGCGGATTCTGGAAACTGGTCCGTCAGACGAGTTCTTTGAGAATCCAAAACATGATCGCTTGAAGTTGTTCTTGTCACAGATTTTGCATCATTAGAAATCAGTACAGAAAATGAGGGTGGGTACAGATTATTTAGCTACTCTTATTTGTTGATATGTTTAATATAACAGAAAACGGCCGTTCACACGGCCGTTTTTTGTTCCCTATATTTTTGGAGAATGACCATGATAGTAGCCATTGCTGTACATGGCGGCGCAGGCGCGTGGCGATTAGGCGAGGACGGAATGCAAACGGCCGTTAACGACTGTCATCGCGCCGCTCAAGCTGGATACCAGCTTTTGCAAGAAGGGAAATCAGCATTAGATGCGGTGGAAGCGGCCGTCAACATCCTTGAAGACGCTCCCCTGCTGGATGCAGGGCGAGGCAGTTTTCCCAACGCTGATGGTGATGTGGAGATGGACGCGCTGATTATGGACGGTAACTCCCTCGACATCGGGGCAATCGCCGCCATTCAACAGGTGCAACACCCCATCTCCCTCGCCCGCCGCGTGATGAGCGACAGCCCGCACAATTTTTTCGTAGGGGATGGGGCCAGCGCATTTGCCGACAGCATCAACTTCCCCCGCTGTGCCGTTGAAGAGTTGCTGGTAGAAACAGAAGAGATGTCAGGCGCGATTGGGGACACCGTTGGCGCAGTCGCCCTTGATGCGGATGGCAATCTTGCCGTCGCCACCTCAACGGGCGGCACACGAGATAAGCAGCCCGGCCGTGTTGGTGACAGCCCGCTCGTCGGCTCTGGCGGTTATGCTGACAATTGGACCGCGGCAACCAGCGCGACGGGGTACGGCGAAGCGTTGATGAAGGTCGTCATCAGCAAAACAACTTGCGATTTTGTGGCGGCTGGCTTATCGGCGCAAGCAGCAAGCGACGCGGCGATTCAGCTTCTGGAGGAACGTACTGGCGGCAAAGGCGGTCTCATCACGATTGACAGACACGGCAACGTGGGCATATCGCGTAATACACAAGCGATGCCGTATGCGTTTGTGGATGGGGATGGAGTGGAGAAAAACGGCCGTTGATAATTAGCAATGAAGTATCTTCTCAGTATTCTGGGGAGACTTGACAAATTTTCCTAATGATACTCGTGTAAAATAAAGTGCTGATGAAATTTGTCAAGTCTTATCCACGATTTATTAAGAAGATGCGCAATGAACAATAAATAATTACGCAATGGTTACCCATTCATTAGTTCTCCAGCAACAGCGTCACTGGCCCGTCATTTATTAGTTCGACTTGCATATTTGCGCCAAAAATGCCTGTTTCAACATACAAACTGTATGTGGAACGAAGTTTTTCCACAAAATGCTCGACCAACGGCTCGGCCTGTTCGGGGCGGGCGGCGTTGATGTAAGACGGCCGTCGCCCCTTCTTTCCATCCCCGTATAATGTAAATTGAGAGATGACGAGAATACGGCCGTTTACATCATGTATTCCCAGATTCATCTTGCCATCAGCATCATCAAACACCCGAATTCCAGCAATTTTTCGCGCCATCCACTCCGCCTCCGCCGCGCCATCCCCATGCGTTATCCCCACCAACAACAACAGCCCGCGCTCAATCTCACCCACAACCGCACCATCAACCGTCACCCTCCCCCGACTAACCCGCTGCAACAACACCCGCATACACCACCTCTCTCACCATTCATTACTAATTGTTCTCAAAGAATGCCCAGATCGCTATTATCGCCCAACGTCAATTTCAACGCTTTAGGTTTGACAGGGGAACGATGAATACACACATTACGGCCAATCAAGCTGTCTTGAATGCGGGCTTCAATATCTTTGATACTGCTATTTTCTAACACCACCGAATGTTCAATCTCGCTATTTTCAATGAGAACATCATGGGCGATGCTGGTGAACGGCCCTATATAACTGTTCACAATACGGCTGTTTTTGCCCACAATTGCCGGCCCGCGCACAACACTATTAATAATTTCAGCCCCTTCTTCAACCCGCACCCGCGTATCCACATTACTGTCCGCATCGACCAAACCATCCACATAATAGGCGATCTCTTCCAGCACATGATCATTAGCATTCAACATATCATTTGGCCGCCCCGTGTCAATCCACCAGCCATGATGCACATACGGATGCACCGCATACCCATTGTCCACCAACCATTGAATCGCATCTGTAATTTCCAATTCTCCCCGCGCCGAGGGGACGATGGAATCTGCGGCCGTCAAGATATTGTGATCAAACATATAAATACCGACGAGGGCAAGATCGCTCGGCGGGTTTTTGGGTTTTTCGACAAGGCGGCGAATGCTGCCATCCTCACCTAACTCGGCCACCCCATACTGCTGCGGGTTCTCAATATGGGTCAACACGATTTGGCTGTTCCAATCGCTTTTACCAAATTTGGTGATGAGGGTACTAATACCCCCTTCAATCACATTATCACCCAAAAACATCACAAAGCGGTCATCGCCCAAAAAATCGGCCGATACTTTTACCGCATGAGCCAATCCTAACGGCGCATCTTGGGTGATGTATGTGATGGCAATACCCCATCGCTCACCGTTGCCGATCTCTTTCCTCACCATATCGGCACGCGCTCCCACACCGATGACGATACCAATCTCATCAATACCCGCATCATGGATAGATTCAATCACCCGCACCAAAATCGGCTTGTTAGCGACGGGGATCAACTGCTTTGCATTTGTGTATGTTAATGGATATAAACGTGACCCTGTGCCGCCGCTTAGAATTAACCCTTTCATAGTAGATTTTGCCTCAATTTGTGCATTAATTTTGTCTTTTTGGCGGCATAAAACCATAGATGTATTATCTGCGGATCGTAATTAGCTTGATTTTTAGCCATACTGTTTTTAACTGCGCTTGGAGATGAAGTCAATGTACGATTTAATAGAAATAAAAACGGCCGTTAAAAATGCTGCTAAGACATTAGTAACGGCCTAGATGCCTGACAGTGACGAGCAATCAGGCATCTACGGGGATTCTACCCCGCCTAAAAACGTGTGCAACCTTTGTAGAAAAATGGGAACAGCATACAATGATGCGATGACAAATAAAAATGGTTGCATATTGCTATTCTTTCTTCCTTTTATCGCTATCGGCATTGGCCTCATCGTTTGGGGCGGCATCATCATCCGCAATGCCAGCGTCAGCAAAGGGTGGCCGACGGTACAAGGTGAAATCACCGTATCTCGTATTAATAGTTCAACAGATGAGGATGGAACGACCTATTATGCCGATATTGAGTTCAAGTATGTGCTCAATGATCGTTGGATCACGGCCGATACCGTTAATTTTGGAGAATACGGCTCCAGCAATCCCGAACATGCGGATGATATTACAGCCAACTACCCCGTCGGGAAAATGGTCACCGTTTATTACAATCCAGAACAGGTAGAAACGGCCGTTTTAGAACCCGGTCTCAGATGGAGCAGTTATGTTGCTCTGGCTATGGGTGTCATTTTTCTCATCACCCCCGCGATTATGATATTCTCTCCATTTCTATTGAGGATACATTTCCCCCATCTTTTCCTGCTTGGACTGCTATTAGTCGGCTGCACAAACGAAGCGAGGCCGATGATAATAATAA
>WFSA01000047.1 GCA_015486215.1 Anaerolineae bacterium
GAATCTTGGTGGGGTGAACTACGGACGGCATAATGAAAGCTGGATCGGGGACGGCGGTTTCAGTATTCTCTGACGAATCTTGGTGGGGTGAACCGAAGCTAATTCGCGTAACTCCGCAGGCGTTGTACGTTTCAGTATTCTCTGACGAATCTTGGTGGGGTGAACAGAAAGAGCAGACGCGACAGTTCCATCAACAACCTTTGTTTCAGTATTCTCTGACGAATCTTGGTGGGGTGAACCGTCCACATTCCTGATATTAACACGTCCTTTTTGAACTGTCACGGCCGTTTTTCCGCTTAGAGCGCATCCTCGTGCTTCTATATTTCTAAAATGCAACAAATTTTCAATTGTTAAGGAGCATTTTTCGCAAACCGTGTTTTGTTCAAAAACAGGGGGGATTTGCGAAGGGTGATTATCGCTCACTATTAAGCTCTGACCGCATCCAATCCCAGTATAACGGCCAATCGCCGCCGCGCAATTCAAAAACGCCATTCCCTTTGGCGGTAGACTTGCCGCTCTGGACAGCCTGTCCCCAGATGAGCCACGGAAGCAGATCGCTCCAGTCGTCGGCATGGTAAACGGCCGTTCCCACAAATCCACCCAATGGTGTCTTACGCCCCTTGCGTCCAGAGTGGCTCCATAGCTCGCGCCAACGGCCGTTTGTCTCCACCAATCGTACTTTTTCGGCAAGGGCATTAAGATGGGCAATTTGAGCGGCATCGCGCCGTTCGCCGTCGGCAAATTGGCGGTTTAGCTCATCAATACGGTAAAGTGTACGGCGGAAGAGGACGGCGAAGTCGGGCATTTTGAAAAGCTGCCCCTTTGCTTCCAAACGCATGGGGGTGAGGAAATTGATGGCAAAACGGCCGTTAGCCGCTAAATTATTCTGATGCCATTGTGTGATGTGAGAAACGGCCATTTCATCCACATGCACCGTCGGGATTTTCACCAGATTATCATCAGGTGCAAGCAAAATCTGAGCGTCGCCGCGCAAGGGGTCAACTGCCGTTATGCGCTCCACATGAAAACGGCCGTCTCCATCCCGACGGCCAGCACCAACCCCTTCCGTCAGACCCATCTCGGTGATGGCTAGAACGAAGTAAGGCAGAAAACGGAATCCATCGCCAAAAAGGGTAAGCCCGAAAGTAAACTGTTCTCCCTGTTTCACTTCATGGCGGGCGGGGATGGGTGGCACGAGGGCGTAAGCGCGGACGATATTGCCGGGATCGAGAGTGGATGAGAATAACCAGCAGGCGGGGCAAACGGCCGTGTGTTCTGGCGATGGATCGCCGCGCCGCCGCGTTTCGTCGCAGACGGCGCGGCGCATGACATTGCTGAGGGCGTTACGCAGGTTGCTGCCGGCGTAATGGCTGCCGAGTTTGATGGGGGAAACGGCCGTGCAGTCAAAGCGCAGATGGGTAAGTTGGAGATTGATCATAGTATCAGGTCACCCGTTCGTACAGTGAATAAGATCGGCTGGACTTTTTCAGTCGGTATGGCAATACAACATCTCGCACAACGCGCTTGGGTCGGCTCTTTGTATAGATATTGGCTTGATCCAGTTTCATCTTGGAGTCGCAATCATCTATTCTCTGCATTAAGCCATGCGGGGGGAAGGCTGTCATTTCTTCTGTCAACACGGTATAGGCTGTTGTGTCGGAAACGCCCGTTGGCGGCCCCATCAACTGCACAAATCCACCTCGCTTACCCAGATAAGTGATATTCAGTAAATACCGCGCCAACGCCGCATGATTTGCCACATCCGTCCCCAGCACAAATTGAATTTTGTCTGAAAAATAGACATATTCACGATACGCTATCGTTTTTTGGAACGGCCCCGCATCGGCCGCCCCTTCTTTTGCTGGATTACGTCGTATTTTCAAGATTTTGGCAAACAAATTGGTGACCACCATCTGATCAGGCAATTGAATTCCTATTTGCAAACGCGCAAGCCATGCCCATGCAAATTCAGCATGCCCCCAGCCATCTACACGAATAGCCGCATCCAACAGTGCCATTTTTAACGCATACGGCGACGGCATCAGCAAACTTTTTCCGCCAGACGACGTTGCCCACGATGGTTTGAGGCTAAATAAAGTTGTTGGTTGATACGTTGCTTGTATCCAGTTCATAATAAATTCACCCAAAAGTGCCAGGCACGGGGCGGGGTATCTGGTCAATTAAGACTGTTTTACCCCATGCCAAGCACTTATTATTTAATAATGCAAACGATACGGCATCCCATCGGCAATAACATCACTTAACTGTTGGGCGTATTCATTGATTGAATCAAACGCACGCGCAGTCAACGCACCAGGACGGATACCGTTCAGTGTCTCGCATAAACCGATAACCTCTTCCTGATACCCCTCTTTTAAGGGGCTGAGGGCTGGCGCAGGCACCACATCTTTACTGACAGTGACCACACCGCGTACATTCAAAATGTGCGGAGCTTGCGTGTTTCTCATTGCACCGGCCGGTTCGACCAATGTGTACAGCAATGCTTCAACCAATGCCTTAAACCGCGCTTGCCGCTCCTCATCACTAATCACATACTTTTGCGTGATGTCGTTAAATCCGATCCGCGCCGCTTCGATTGTGGCAACAAGCGCATACACACCGCTGTTGGCTGGGCGATGGAATATCGCTTGTCCCAGATTTGATTTTCGCGCGCCTTCGGCACTATCCGCCGACCGCTTTTTGTCGCTGCGTTCGCTGGCGTATTTGACATGAAAATAGCTGTCTGAGCGGGTTCTTTTTGGCTGTCCGACAACCCATCCAAATTCGACAACTGATTTACGCGGCAATGATTTTGAACCAGCGGTGATGAGATTGCCCATCATGTCGTCTATGGCGCATGTTTGTAACATCAGCGTCAACGATTCGGCATCGCTCATTTTTTCCACTTTAGCGATGTAATCCGCATCGGCACTGATACGATTGGCATTGAAAGTGCGACAGGCGGAACACATTGGTAATTTGCTGGCAACGCCAATTCTGTGCAAATGTTCAGCCAAAATATGTTTAATCATGTCGCCAGAGATGGCGTTTACGTTTTTCAAGTCGCCATTGCCATCCACGATGTTGACCATGCGTGTTTGTATCTGATTGCCTTCGCCTCCTTCATTATTGAGGGAGTGCATATCTAA
>WFSA01000048.1 GCA_015486215.1 Anaerolineae bacterium
CCAATGCCTCCATTAACTATTTAATAATGAATAATGAATAATGATTTTTTAACAGTTAACGAGATCATGAGTTGTCCAATGCCTCCATTAATTATTAGATATTAAAAATTCATTATTCATTATTATAAAAGGTTTAGTTGTTGTGCCGTTTACCACCGTCGCTCCTGTGATAGACGCTTGGGCGATGTGGCAATTGTCGCCGATGGCCGCATTTTTTAGAACAGTGTTGGGGCCGATGGTGCAATTTTTGCCAACGGCCGTGTTCCCTTGTAAATACGTTCCCGGCCAAATGACCGTATCCTGCCCAACGGTGACATCCTGATCGATATAACAATTATCGGGATCAATGAGGGTGACACCTTGTGCCAGCAAACGGCCGTTTGCCCGTCGCCTAAACGCTTTTTCGACCATCACCATCTCCGCTCGCGTGCCTGCCCCCAGACATTCATCAGGCTCATCGCTGATAATTGCCTCGACTAATTTGTTTTGAGAAACGGCCGTTCCCACCATATCGGTCAAATAATACTCCTGCCCGCTTCGCGCTTGGCGGATGGGCAGATCGTTGATATTTTGCCAGAGCCAATCGGCATCAAAACAGTATACGCCAGCGTTTAGTTCGGGGATGGAAAGGTAGGCGGCGGGGTTGGGACGCTGTTTAGCTTCGGCGACTTCAATGATTTCGGTTACACGGCCGTTTTCATCCCGCACCACGCGCCCAAAGGAGGTGTCAGGATCGCCGATGAGCGACAGCATCACGACAGCCGCGCCGCTTTTTGCTTGCTGCTCGGCCAAGCGGTGCATCGTTTCCGCTTTCAGTAATGGCATGTCACCATAGGCGACGATAACTTGATCGCTCTGCCCTTGCTGATATGGTTTTGCTATCATAACTGCGTGCCCTGTCCCCATTTTTTTAGCTTGGACGACGTATTCGGCACGGTCATTGAGCAGCGTTTGCAGGGCATCTGCTCCTTTGCCGACGATGAGTAACGGCCGTCCATCGGCCACCGTTTCAGCCGCTTCAAATAAGTGCATAATCATCGGCTTGCCGCCGACAGCGTGCAAAATTTTCTGTGTTTTGGAGTTCATCCGCGTGCCGTGCCCAGCCGCAAGAAGAATGATGGAGAGTGTCATAAGCGATTCCTATCTATGAGAAAAGGCGGTAAAAAAAAATAATGAATAATGAATAGTCAATAACGAATTCTTAACGGATACCCCATTCACAATTCATTATTCACAATTCATTATTCATTATTCACTTGCTGCGGTGGCAGGATTTGAACCTGCGAATGGCGGATTCAAAGTCCGCTGCCTTATCCACTTGGCGACACCGCAATAACGGGCAGAATGTTAGCACAAGAGAGGGAGTTTGCAAGTTTGTACATTCCTTCTACAAGTCCGAACGGCCGTCCAACGCCCGCCCCAGCGTAATTTCATCCGTATATTCGAGGTCGCCGCCGACAGAGAGGCCGCGTGCTAATCCAGTGATACGAATGTCGTTGCCAGCGAGGATGCGTTTCAAATACAGGGCGGTCGATTCCCCTTCTAATGTTGGATTCGTCGCTAGAATCAGTTCGCGGAATGAGCCGTTTTGTACACGATGGATTAGTTCGTCCACCTTTAAATCTTCTGGCCCAATCCCTTCGACGGGGGAGATGGCTCCGTGCAGGATGTGATAACGGCCGTTATACGCCCGTGATCGTTCCAGCGCGAGCATATCCAACGGCTCTTCGACGACACAGAGCAGTTCTTGGTCGCGCTCATCATCGTCACAAATCTGGCACGGATCATTTTCCGTGATATTAAAACAGACCGAGCAGAAGCGCGTCCGCTCCTTCAAATCGCGTAGCGCATCAGCAAGCTCCAACGCTTGATTGCTGCCATCGCGCAATAAAAAAAAGGTGAGCCGCGCCGCTGACTTAGGCCCAATGCCCGGCAGTCGCGCCAGCTCATTGATTAAATTTTGAACAGGTTGGGGTAAAACGGCCGTTGCCATAAATCCTCAAGAGAGTAGAGAGTAGAGAGTCGGAGATTTCCCACTCTCTATCTCCACTCTCTATCTCTCTCTCATGCCCAAGCTGCCGAGCATATCTTGCAGACCGCCGCCGCCCATGCCGCCAGTGATATTTTCCATCCGTTCGGCCGATAAAGTTTGCGACTGTTCAATCGCCGCATTCATGCCCGCGATCAACATATCCTGCAACATCTCTACATCTTCGGGATCGACAATATCGGGGTCAAGTTCGATAGCTTTGATCCGTTGGTGGCCAGAGATTGTGATGCTGATCGCCCCGCCGCCAGCGGTGATGGTGACCATTTCATTCTCTAATTCAGATTGCGCCGCCGCCATGTCAGCCTGCATTTTTTGCGCTTGTGCCAACATCGCGCTGGGGGATTGGGATTGTTGTTTGCTGCCACCTTTTCTTTTTATTGGTTTGCGGCGGCGGGATGGTTTTCTTTTTGTCATAACATTCTCCTATATTGGTGCAAATTACTCTTTGATGCTCACGACTCCGCCCAACTCTTGTGCCAATTGGCGTACATCCGCTTCCTCTATCGGTACCGCATATTCGCTGGTAATCACAGCGCGGACGGTGCATTTTGTATTGAATAAGGCACTGTACGATTGATTGATGAGGGGGAGGGCATTGGCCGTTTTGTCGAATTTTTCTTTGAAAATTGGATAGTCAAAGCCGATGATAATCACATTGTTCTCTAAGCCGATGATTTTGCCCATATGGAGCAGGGCGGGCAGATTTTTATTGCGTTCGCCCACCTGCGCGACCATTTCGCGCCACTTTTTCTGCACAGCAGAGAGTGCAAGGGGGATGGGTTCAGCCGCAGGTGTGCTTTTGGCAACGGCCGTATGTTTTGCTGCCGTTTCGACTGGTTTTGTCGGCGGCGGAGATATTTCTGTCTTGGTTTGCGGTTCTGGCTTAACGGCAGTTGGCTTAACGGCCGTTGGCTTGACGGGCAGCGGCGGCAGAGCGGTGATAGGCTGCGGCGCAGGCGTGGAAATTGTCGCGGGCTGGTCGTCCATCAATCCGATAAAGGCTAATTCAAGCGGCAGCTGCGGCTGCCAACTGCTGGCCGCCGTCATTGCCGCTTCGCTAAACGCCTTCACCGCTTTAATGAGAGATGATGTAGAACTCCGTCCCACCTGTGCCAGCATCTCTTGCCGCCGTTCGGGCGTGCCAGCGAGCGGGACTTCGTTTCCAGCCGCTTTGAGCAACAGTAGTTCACGCAAATAAGTGACCATTTGCCGCGCAAATTGGCGGGCATCAGCTCCAGAGATGAGCGATTCGTGGATGATGCGTAACCCTTCGCCGCTATTTCTGTTTATCCACGCCTCAACGACGGTAGAAACGGCCGTCTCCGTTGCCGTTCCTAATACCATTTGCGTCCGTTCAAGGGTGATGGGGTCATCTGGTGAGGTGATGAGCTGATCCATCAAACTTTCCGCATCACGCAGACTGCCCGCCCCTTGTTCGGCGATCAAATCTAGCGCGGCTGGTTCGACGCTCAATCCCTCTTTTTCGGCCAGCCATTGTAGCCGCCCTTTAATTTCAAGTGTTGTCAATAATCTAAAATTAAACTGTTGGCATCGGGATTTGATGGTGATGGGAACTTTATGCTCTTCGGTGGTCGCCAGCACGAACTTGACATGGGCTGGCGGCTCTTCTAATGTTTTGAGCAAGGCATTGAAGGCGGCGATGGAGAGCATATGCACTTCATCAATGATATACACTTTAAACCGCCCTTCGCTGGGGGCGAAGTTGACTTTGTCGCGTAAGTTCCGCATGTCGTCTACGCCCGTGTTGGAGGCCGCATCAATTTCGATCAAATCAAGAAAACGGCCGTCGTTTATCGCATGACAAGTGGGGCAGTCGTCACACGGCCGTTGGCTCACATCTTCTCCTGTGCAATTGACCGCTTTTGCTAACAAGCGGGCGGTCGTCGTCTTGCCTGTTCCACGCGGGCCGCACAACAGATACGCATGACCGATACGATCAGCCGCCACGCTGTTTTGCAGCGTGTGGGTGATGTGATCCTGACCGATAACATCCTTAAAGCGGGCTGGCCGCCATTTGCGGTATAGAGCTTGACTCATAATGGATAGTGTAACAAGGTAGATGATGGATTGCAAAGATTCAAGACCTGACAGCTTTCTAAAAATCTGTCAGGTCTGAAGGTCATTTGGAGAGGCGCAGTTGGTAAGCGACAAGGGCGAGGGCGACATGGACGTTCAGGGAGCGTCCTTTGCCGTACATGGGGATGAAAACGGCCGTGTCGCACGCTGCCAATGTCGCTTTTGTTACTCCATGATCCTCATGGCCGACGATGAGGCATGTTTTTTGGGGGTAGCTGTAAGTGTGATGGGGAACGGCCGTGTTTGTCAACTCCACCGCCACCATCGTATACCCCTCTTTTTTCAATGCTGCCATCGCTGCCAACGGATCTTTTTCGTACCGCCATGCCACTTTTGCGCTCTTAAAACGGCCGACCTTGTCAATCGTCTTATTTGGCGGCGTGGGGGTGATGCCTGTCAATATCAGTTCAGTCGCTCCCACCCCGTCCGCTATGCGGAAGATGGAGCCGACATTGGCGGGATATTCCACGCTTTGCAATAGTAATACTAACTCGCGCTGGGGCTGATGTTCCCGTTTATAATCGCGTAAAAAGCGTTTTAATTTTGTTCCAATTAGAGGTTTCATATAGGTGATTCGGTATCTTCTCAATAAATCGTGGACAAGACTTGACAAATTTCATTAGCACTTTATTTTACACGAGTACCATTAGGAAAATTTGTCAAGTCTCCCCAGAATACTGAGAAGATACGATATAGCGATAAAAAAGGGGACTTTTGCAAAAAGAAGCCCCCATCAATACAGTTCGTCGGTTTATACGGTGCTGATTGCGCGTAGGGCTACGCCAAACAGGAAAAAGTTGACTAAAGCCATCGTCCATTGTCCGCGATTGGAATCGTCGCCGCGCAGCCAGACGAGATAGACGAAGGGCATAAAGACAAGGGTGAATGCGCCGTATAAAATGTGCATTTCTTGTCTGCTGACTGCATCAATAAAGCCGCTTATCCATAATGTTAAGCCGAGTAATCCTTGCAACCAATATAAACCTTGCCCGATAACCATCGCGCCTAAATAGCTGCTGTCTACGCCCAGCCCGCGAATGGCACGAAGAATACCCCACAAGCTGATAGCCAGAAAAAAGAGCCAGATGGTGTTGGAAAGCCCGCTGTGAATGGTGATGATGAGTTTCATAATTTACCCCAGCCACCGTTTGCGTCGTTTGTAATGTTTGACATTACGGTAACTTTTGCGCTCGCCAACGGCCGTTAATCCTAAATAGAATTCTTTAATATCTGCATTGTCGGCTAACTGCGCCGCCGTACCGTCGAGAACGATACGGCCGTTTTCCATCACATACGCATAGTCGGCCGCTCGCAACGCCACATTTGCATTTTGTTCCACCACCATAATAGAAACGCCCGATTCCTTATTGATGCGGTGGATAATATCGAAAATATCGCGCACCAAGAGCGGTGCAAGCCCCAGCGATGGCTCATCCAATAACATAAGGCGTGGTTTTGCCATCAACGCCCGCCCGATGGCGACCATCTGTTGCTCACCGCCAGAGAGATAGCCGGCCGTCTTGTTCCGCAACGCTGGCAACGCTGGAAAATACTCATAAACTTGTTCAAGTGACTGTTTTATGCCCGCCCGATCAGAGCGGATCAATGCACCCGTCAATAGATTTTCTTCTGTTGTCAAATGCTGGAACAGCCGCCGCCCTTCCAACACTTGCACGATGCCTAAGCGCGTCACCTCTTCTGGAGCCATTCTATCCAATCGTTGACCGTCAAATTCGATATTACCGCGTGTCACCGCACCATCTTCGCGCAGTAATAGGCCGGAAATCGCTTTTAACGTCGTTGATTTTCCCGCGCCATTCGCGCCCAACAGAGAGACAACCTGTCCCTGTTCTACGCTTAATGAAATGCCGCGCAATACCAAAATGACATCGCTGTAAATGACTTCGATATTATTGATTTTTAACATAGGAAGCGAGCTAGAGGAAAGAGCTAGGGGGGAAAAGCTGGAGAGAAGAGTTGGAGTTAGAGGGAAAATCATCTAGCTCCAACTCCCGTTTCAGCTTCTACTCCAGCTCTTGCTCCAGCTTATTTTGCGGGACGCAGGTCGGGGGTGTCGGTGAAATCTTGCACCACGTTGAATGCGTCTGGGCCGCCTTGAATCTGGCGGATTTGGCCGCTATGCGGCGAGCGGCTGCCGTCAGAGAAATCAAGCGAGAGAACGCCTTGAAGTCCTTCATACGGCCCCATATTGGTTAAAGCATATTGCACATCAACACCTGTCAGGGCATCAAAGCCAACTTCGTCAATCGCGTTTTCAATCGCTTGGGCGGCTACGTCAACGGCGGCGGCAAGAACGAGGTAGCCTACGCCATGTTCAGTCATGCTGCGCTCGTTGGCGGCAAACATTGCTTCTGCTTGCTGCACGCCAGGGTGATCTACATCGTTCCACCAAAGGTAGGAAAGCGGGGCGTACATGCCAACTGTTAATGCGGGGTCAGAAACGAAGGCGTATGTCGCTAAGTCCATCGCCCAGTTGTCGCCGGCAAGGACGAATTCGCCTTGTAAGCCTAATGCGCCGATACCGTTCATCAGAGCGGCAGGGCCGAAGGCTAATGTATTTGTCCAGATGACATTGGCACCAGCTGCTTGCGCGTTTAATAGTGCGGTTGTCGTGTCGGCTGTGGGGGCGAGGTCATAGAGTTCTTCGATGACGATTTCTACGCCTAACTCTTCGGCATAAGCGCGGGTTTCGTCGGTTAATGCGCCTTGTCCAAATGCGCCCGACCAACTTAGGTATGCTAATTTGATCTCATCACCAGCAGAGTCGGGTTTGATTTCGTCCCAATTGGCGACGGCGTAGTCGAGGAATGCGCCAAATTGATCGGGGTAGATAGAGCCTAAGCCAAAGGTGTAGCCTGAGCCTTCGCCATAGAAAGCGACTGCGCTTAACCCTGATGTGAGGCTGGGAATTTCGTCTTCGGCAAAGCGGCTCGTAAGTGCTTCAGCTTCGCCGGAACCATAGGTGAACATGATCAGGGGATTGTCGTCTTCGCTGGTGAAGCGGTCATAGATGGCAACGGCTTCGTCCACGCTGCCGCCATCATCGGCGAATTGAATTTCTACTGTTGCGCCGCGAATGCCGCCATTGGCGTTGAGTTCAGCGACTGCATCTTCCATGCCGTGAATCAGCGGGCTGGTGATGGCTGCGTAGGGGCCGGACAGGTCGCCAAAGTGGTAGAAGATGATGGTCTCGCCTTCAAGGTTCTCGGTGCGTAATTCGGGGGTGGGTTCTTCGGTCGGCTCTGCTGTGGGTTCAGGAACGGCCGTTGCTTCTTCTTCTGGCTCTGCGGTTGGTTCCTCAACGGGAGCTTCTGTTGGTTCTTCGACGGGAGCTTCCGTTGGCTCTTCAGTGGGTTCAGGAACGGCCGTTGGTTCTTCGGCTGGGCTGCCGCAAGCTGCAAGTGCAAAAAGAGCGATGAATAGTAGTAATAAAACGGGTTTAATCTGCTTCATTTTTTCTCCTGTTTAATGTATCTTCTCAATAAATTGTGGACAAGACTTGACAAATTTCATCAGCACTTTATTTTACACGAGTATTATTAGGAAAATTTGTCAAGTCTCCCCAGAATACTGAGAAGATACTGTTTAATAATCAATAAATGGTCAATTGTCAATGGGCAATCAGTGTCGCGCATCACCTCCTCTGTTTGCAATCTGCAAATATGCAAACTTGCAATATGCGGCCTTTATTTGGCAAACGGCCGTAAACGCCAGCCTGCTTTAATCAAATTCCAACGGTAAGCCATCCCGCGCGGCTCAAAAATCAAGAATAACATGAGAGCTAGACCGAAAATGAGGGGACGCAAAGCGGCCGTTGCTCCACCTGCTAAATCGGGCGCGACCGTGATTACAAGCGGGGTCAATACGACCGCGATCTCTTCCAGTAATGTGACCAATGCTGCCCCAAAGATGGGGCCGACACTGGTGCCAAGCCCGCCGACGATCAACATTCCCAATAACAGAACTGAATCATTTAACCCGACTGTGGCTGAGTTGATGTGGCGTAAATTGCTCGCTAATAACGCGCCTGCAATGCCGGCATAAACGGAAGCTAAGAAAAAGGCGCGTAATTTATAAGCAAACGGGTTAATGCCCAATAGTTCGGCCGCCAAATCATTGTCACGCACAGAGATAAAAGCGCGTCCCAAGCGGCTACGGGAGATATTATGGGTGATGATGGTCGTAAAGATCAAAACGGTCAGCGTGATATAAATAAATTGAGAAGGGGTGGCAAAACGATACGCGCATTGTGCTGTTTCGGCGTTGAATGTTGTGCTTAAGAAGCATTGATTAGCAATGACGGGCAGGTTGATGACAGGTACGGGCACAATTAAGCCTTGTGCGCCGTTCAATGTGTCCTGCCATAGGGTGCGTGTCACCCATGGGATGATGAATTGTGCGCTCAGGGTTGCCATGACCAGATAAAACCCTTTCACCCGTAATGAGGGCAACCCAAAAAGTAATCCTATCAATCCGGCTGTCAATGCTGCGATGGGCAAGGCCGCAAAAAAGTTTAAGCCCATTCTGGTCATCAACAGGGTTGATGTATAGCCGCCGACGGTCATAAAAGCGGCTTGTCCTAATGAAATCTGCCCTGTATACCCTGTAAGGATATTCAATCCTTGTACTGCTATTATCGCTATGCCGATGCGGTTGATCAGCGAGACGGTCGCCTCAGAAGCGTACATAGGCAATGTATAAAGCGCAAGTAACGTCATTATGAGCAAAATATATTGCCATCGTTGACGGATAACTGTCATATCTTGTTTATAACTCCGGTCAAAATCGCCGGATGGTCTCATTATAGCCATAAAATACCTTAGAGATAGAGATAGAGAGTGGAGACAATGAGCGTATATTCCTGCTATCGTTGCGCTCTATACTCTATCTTTTTTAAATGCGTTCGATACGTTTTTGTCCGAATAAGCCATCAGGACGGATGACAAGGACGATGAGCAGGATGATATAGGGGATGATTTCGGATGAACTGCGGATGACTTGTGCTGCTTCCGCGCCTAAGATGAAATCGTTATTGGGCAAGGCGACCAATCCTTGTGTCAAACCGATGAGCAGACTGCCGATTACTGCGCCGGGAATGGATTCTAATCCACCAAGCAGGACGGCGGGGAATGCAGCCAAAACGACAATCGGCAGGCTTAGATCCAGCCCGCTTGCGGTGGCGATGAGGATACCGCCGACAGTGCCAATTATGCCGGCTAATGCCCATGAGATACCAAAAATGTGGTTGATACGGATGCCGACGCTTTGGGCGGTTTCGTGGTCTTCGGCTGTTGCCCGCATGGACAACCCTGTGCGGGTGTATTGAAAAAATGCCCACAGTAGAATGACGCATAACATCGCCACTCCAAACGACCAAACTAGGTTTTGTTTAAGGATAAGCATCATTGGATTGTTGTTATAGGTGAAGAAGGGGAGTGATATTTTATAGGGGCTGGTCACTTCAAAAATGGCGGGGAAGTTGCGTTGGGTCGTGCCAAAAGTGAGGATTGCCATCCCTTGTAAAAATTGGCTGAGAGCGAGTGTCATTAAAATGATGGAAAGGAGCGGCTGCCCAGTCATCGGACGCAGGGTGAGACGTTCGATAAGCAGGCCGAGTATGGCCGAGACGGTTAAGCCGAGTATGATGGCCGCCCACAAGGGCAAGCCAAGTCCTTCTTCGGCCCAAAACCACCATGTGGACAGGGTGCCGATGAGCAGCATCTGCCCTTGCGAGAAGTTGAAAATCTCGGAGGATTTGAAGATGAGGACGATGCCCAGTGCGATAAGAGCGATGGGACCGCCGTTGAGAAAACCTGTTATTGCAAATTGGGGGAGGAGTTGCCAGTTCATAAAGTTTTTAGTTGTTTACAGTGAAATAAGCCAACCGCTCAATGAAAATAGTTGATTGTTGTCGGTTAAATTAGCAGCATTAGTCAACTGTCCAGTTTGTAGTTGCTCGAATATCTCGCTTGCCATAGATTTTGCGATTGCCGCGCCGATAAAAAACAGTTGCGGAGCATGATTACGCTCTTCAAAAGACGTTCTGATTCGTGATAAGGCAGAGTTTGCTGTTTTCCAATGTTCATCGGCACCAGCAGGATCAATACCGCCCTTTAATTCTCCTAACGCAAGGTAATAGTTTGGATGATAATGATTTGAATGCGTATTACGTCCTCGTTTTATCTCCTCTGGAGCAGAATCAAATAGGCATAAATCAATATTTTTACCAACGAATGGCACTGTTAAATTAAAGAGCAGTGTGCGGCTTTTCTGTTGTGACATCCATGATAAACCTTTTGCCTTGAATGCAATATCAGGATTATCACTTTTTCCACATAGCCATTTTCGTGCGTCAGCATCATACCAACGAAACTCTTGTCCTTGAATAGACAGGGTAGCTACTATTGTTCGGATAAATTGATGTTCTGCAAGTTTTCCTGCCAAATTACGCATCTTACCGCCTAAAGAATCACCTTTGGTAAGCAGAAAACGAAATACAAGTTCATCAACGAAGGCAGAGCCAGCAGGGCTTAGAAAATTCTCAATAAGATTGGATACGGCTTCCTTTTGATCAGATTCGGTTAAATGTCCCAGTGCTTTATTTGATATGCCAGATGCGGCTAAAACGGCCGTTTTAATCTCACTCATCTCTACCAACTCTTGCGGAACGGTAGCTTTTCCCGCCGCCGCCTTCAACGCCATCGCTTCAGCGACGTATGGAGTTGCATATCGGTTTTTCTCCAACGCAATTTTTAGAAAGCCCGCCCTCACCTGCTCATACGGCGTAACTAAATTATCAGAGGTGTGTATATAATCGGAATAGGGCATAGGTATTTTTAGAGCGGCTTCTGCCAAATTGTAATACTTTTGCGTAATGGTCGTCGGCCAAACCGTTTCATCTGCTGGCTGCTGTTCCCCTTTCGTTGAGGAATCACATAAATTTTTACAGGTTCAAAGCCAACAGATTCCGCAAGGCTTGTGCTAATCAAATCCACAGGAATAACTTCGCCGCCATAACGTACATTATCATTAACAAAGGCCACCCGTGCCCCCGCTTTACACACCCGATAAAGTTCCATATAAATTAAAGTTAATTCCGTAAAATACTGATCAATCATTCGCAATATGCTGCGGTTATTGATTTCTCCCCTTTCGTTTCTACGTTCCAATGCGCGATTGATCTCTTGCAAAGCGGCATTGTTTTTCACTATTTCTATCGTCTTATCGTAACGGTTTGACGCATTAATATCAGCATAATGCTGCTTCAGTTTGCCATTCTTAGGCTTATTTTCGACCGTGCAAGATAGCATACTTTGCCTAAGATCAAATATATCTTGACCGATATTCAGGTAGGCCAACTCAAGCGCATAGGTGCGCGTATAATCATATCTATTGGCATAAGGGGGCGATGTTATCACAGCATCAAAATGATTTGCCGCTAATTTTGGCAGTTCCCATAAGGTATTACCTTCTATTAACAATTGTTCATGGGAGTGTACGGGCGGTTGTTGCTGCAATGTGGCAATATCTTGAATAACTGTATCCAATTTCCAGATCAACGCATTACGAACGGTAGGAAGCTGCCCTTTATAAATACCTTTGAACGGTTTTTTTCCTTGTGCAACACGAATTTGGTTGCGCTCGATTATTTTCTCTGCCCTTGAATCCCATCGTAAATACTGTCCATCCTTGCGTGTATAGCTAACATCTTCCAACACGCTCATCAAAAGCATTTTACATAAAATTAGCGCATTCTCACTATTATCTAACGTATCAAACCACTCTGTATATGCCGTAATCTCATTTTCAACCTCATCAGGAAATGCAGTTTCCGTGATTTTTATGTGGGGGAATGATAGTCCTGATTTTGAGGGGGCAGTTTCCTTAACTAACGCTCTAATTTCCTTTAATTCTTCAAGATTATATTCAAATGCTCTGGATTTTGCCTGCCAAGCCAAATGACAATGGGGTAATAATTCAATGCCAACCGCACTGTACCCCATAATTTTTGATTGAAGAAGTGTTGTGCAAGAACCCGCAAAAGGGTCTAAGACCGTGCCTCCTGATGGTAAATCAAACTCTGATAAAAGCAGTTCAACCAATTCTGCCGAGAATCCTTCGCGGTATTTGAACCAACTGTGTAATGTCTTAACTTTGTTTGTTTGGAAACTAACTGTTTTTCTTGAAAATTTACTAGTTTCTTCCAGAATGTCTTCATATCGCCGCTCTAATGCAAGACGGGCGGCTTCATTATACACTTCACCATGCGAAAACAGGCCAGCATCCAGCATGGTGATGGTGGATATTGGCTTGGTTGCTGCATGTATACCTGCAAATGGCATGGTTAATTGTTGCATATCATTCTAACGAAGCGACCTTAACGGCCGTTTCCACCACCCCTTCACTGCCATCTTGATATGTCACCGTCGCCCGCGTTTGCACCAATTGCGAGCCATCATACATGCCTTCGATGATGTCGGCGTATTTGCTGTACAGAACGCCCCGTTTGAGCTTGCGCGAGCGGGTCATTTCGGCTTCGTCAGCGTCGAACTCTTTGTGCATGAGGACAAAACGGCGCACACGGCCGTTTTCAGGCAGACTTTCGTTTACGGTAGAAACGGCCGTTTTCACCAAATCATACACCTCATCCTTCTGCGATAAATCAATGAACGTCGTGTATCCCAGCCCGCCGCGCTCCGCCCAATTGCCCACGTTGCCATAATCCATCACGATCAACGCCGTCACAAAGGCACGCTCTTCGCCGCCGACAGCCATCACGTCGCGGATGTAGGGGCTGAATTTGAGCCGCCCTTCGATAAATTGGGGCGAGAATTTCTCGCCGTTTGCCAGCGTGATCATCTCTTTTACGCGGTCGAGGTAGATGATGTGGCCGTCTTCGTCAATGTAGCCTGCATCACCGGTGTGGAACCAACGACGGCCGTTTTCATCCACACTAACCGCCTTTGCCGTCGCTTCGTCGTTCTTGTAATACCCTTGAAAAATACTGGGGCCGGCCATCAACATTTCGCCATCACCCCCAATTTTGATGGCCGAATCGGGAATCGGCTTGCCGACGCTGGCAAATTTAATATCGCCGTCCCGATGGATGGTCAGCCCGCCCGTCGCTTCGGTGGAGCCGTATACTTGCTTCAAATTGACCCCAATCGCGTGGAAAAAGCGAATCACGTCGGGGCTGAGTGAGGAGCCGGAGGTGTAGGCGGTGCGGATACGGGATAAGCCGAGTTGATTGCGAAGGGGGGCAAAAACGGCCGTGTCTCCCAATTTATACGCCAATTTCAGCCCCAAGCCAGCATGTTCACCATGCAAAACCTTGTCAGCCATCTTGTAGCCGATGGGTAAAAAGATGTCGTATAGTTTGCGATTCAGCCATGTTGATTCGATGATTTGCACCTGCACCATACCGACCAACGATTCCCATAAGCGCGAATTATACAAAATACCTTCGGGCGCGATTTCGCGGATATTTTCGCGGGCGGTTTCTGGCTTTTCGGGGAAATTTAGAATGATCCCTATATAAACATGGGGCGCGATGCCCAGCGCGTGTTCCCCTATCCAGCCGAGCGGCAGGATGCTGACATGATTGTCTGTATCGCTGCGCGGATCGACTTCGATAAACATGCGTGTGCTTTCGAGCAAATTGTGATGAGAGAGCATGACCCCTTTGGGTAATCCTGTCGTGCCGGATGTGTAACAGAGAACGGCCGTGTCCTCTGCTTTCCCCATCTTCATCTCCGTCTCAAAACGGAACGGCTTGCTTGCTGCCAATTCACGTCCCATCGCCTGCACATCACTGAACGAAATCAGCCATGGGTCGTCATAATCCCACAACCCTTTGTCATCCCAATAGATGACGCGCTTGATGTTGGGCGCGTCGTCCCGAATCTCCAGCATTTTGTCGCATTGCTCTTGATCCTTCGCCATCGCAAAAGTGGAATCGCTGTGGCTGGCGATGTACGCCATTTCACTGGCGATGGCATCGGTGTACATGCCGACCTGAATTGCGCCTACCGCCTGTAACGCCAAATAGCCCCACAGATATTGCCGATCATTGTCGCCAACGGTGCAAACTTTATCGCCGCGCTGAATGCCCAACGCGATCAATCCCAGCCCAAAATCGCGTACATTTTCATACGATTCTTGCCATGAGTATTCGCGCCAAATGCCAAATTCCTTTTGGCGCACGGCAACCTTTTTCTGATCATATTGATGGACGCGTTGCATAAAATACTGAGGGAGTGTTTGTGGTGTATTCATTTTATTGAGGGTAAATTATGCTTTGTTATGCTCAATTCGCATTCAGTCCATATCTTATACTCTTGAAAATTTTTTTCCAATGTATTTCTCTTTCTTCCATATATTCTTTTGAATCCGAAATCTCCAAAATAGAGTATTGAAAGTGATATTGATGTTCAGGGTCTTCTTTTAATAGCTGGATAAGCTTCTCGTTTTCACCATGCCCATTTGTGACATAGGTCTCCCATCGTTGCCAAATCCCATCTTCACCTGTAGCACTACCCACATACAATTTTCCTATAGAGGTGTCTGTGATCAAATACACACCTTTGATATTTGATAAGGCTCCCTTCCATGATTCTATTTGGTTATCAATAATCAGTTTCAATGTCCGATAATCTATAATTACCGAGTTATATCCTGGGAATTCCCGAACAAATAGTTTCTTCTCAGTTATCGCACTGACATAAAATCCACCACCATCAGGAAGCCCTATAAGATATGATGATCTACCTTTTCTTTCATGGTAAACAATTACCCGCCCTATCAAATCATTCTGGTTTTCGACAAGTTCCGTAGAGTAATAAATTCCCCCTTTTCTTTTTTTATAGCCAAGCACTTTATAAACACCAGCAAACAGCCATTTATGTTTCTTTTGTTTTATAAGGCCAATTAGTATCTTCTCAATAAATCGTGGACAAGACTTGACAAATTTCATCAGCACTTTATTTTACACGAGTATCATTAGGAAAATTTGTCAAGTCTCCTCAGAATACTGAGAAGATACGCCAATTATATGGTCACGTTTGAAGTTTCTTCTTGCTTGGTTTTCTTGCCACTCCTTAAATTTTCCCTCAAAAAAGGCATCAATTGGCGGGGATTCTCCCGTCGTAGCCAAATGCACTTTATAGCTGTCGAGATTCAATGGAACATCACAAGCCAGTAAGAAATTCGTAAGTTTGATCATATTGTCACCCTTCCCCCAAATACGCCTTCACAACATCGGCGTTATCTTTCACTTCATCGGGTGTGCCATCGCCGATTTTGATGCCAAAATCAAGCACCACCACGCGGTCAGAAATGTCCATCACCAATCCCATATCATGTTCAATGAGGACAATCGTCGTGCCGCGCCGCTCGTGAATGTCGAGGATAAAACGCGCCATATCCTCTTTTTCTTCCACATTCATGCCCGCCATCGGCTCGTCCAACAGCAAAATATCTGGCTCTAATGCTAACGCCCGCCCCAATTCAACCCGCTTGCGTAGCCCATACGGCAATGCGCCCACAACCGCTTTACGAATCTGGGCAATCTCTAGAAAATCTATGATCTCTTCGACCTTCTCCCGATGGGCGACCTCTTCCCGTTGGGCTGCTCCCCAATAAATCATGCTTGCCAGACTGCTTTGCTTCATATGAATATGTCGCGCAGCCATCAAATTATCGAGCGTGCTGAGGCCGGTGTACAGGGCGATGTTTTGGAAAGTACGCGCTAATCCCAGCGCGGCGATTTTTGGCGTAGCTGTTTTGGTCAAATCTGTGCCGCGATAGGTGATGGAGCCTTCTTGCGGCCGATAAAAGCCGCTGATGCAGTTGAGCATCGACGTTTTACCGGCACCATTTGGGCCAATGATGGCACGGATTTCCCCTTTTTTGACAGTAAAACTAACGCTGGATAAAGCGGCCGTTCCGCCAAAGTGCAAGGAAACATGTTCAACGGTTAGTAAGTTCGTATTAGAATCCATAAGGAGATAGATAGATAGATAGAGAGAGAGAGGCGTTTGATGTTCACGCCCTCTCTATCTCTGTCTCTGCTCTCTCTTCTTTGTTAGATGATGCCTAACGCACGGCCGCCTTCGATCATGGTGTCGGCGCAGTAGTTGAGGTCTTCTTCGGTGTGGGATGCCAGCACGCAAACGCGCAAGCGGGAAAGATGGGGTGCAACCACGGGGGAGACGATGGCCTGCACAAAAATGCCGTTATTTTGGCAATGGCTGGCTAATTTCAACGCTGAATCGACATCGCCACAGACGATGGGGACAACGGCCGTTTCTGTTTGCAATAGATCAAATCCAGCCCCACGCATACGATTGGCGAACCCTTTGTAATTGTTTTGTACTTTTTTCACGCGCCACGGCTCTTCTTCGATGACATCGAAGGCGGCTTTGGCGGCAGCGGCGGATGGCGGCGGCAAAGCCGCCGAGAAAATAAACGCCCGCGATTCATGTTTGAGGAAGGTGATCAGGTCGCTGTTACCAGCCACATAGCCGCCCGCGCTGGGAATCGTTTTGCTCAACGTTCCCATCTTGATGTCAACCGCATCGGGAGGCAGATTGAAATGTTCTTCAATGCCATGCCCCGTCTCGCCCAACACGCCAATGGAGTGCGCCTCATCAACCATGAGATACGCATCATATTTTTTGCATAATTTGACGACCGATGGCAAATCAATGATGTCGCCATCCATGCTGAATACGGCATCGGTGATGACTAATTTACGGCCGTCTCGGTTTGCGCCGTGTAAACGGCGTTCCAGATGATCCATATCATTGTGACGGAAACGAATATGTTTCGCCTGCGACAACAAACAGCCATCAACAATGCTGGCGTGGTTTAATTTGTCGCTGATAACGGAGTCACCTTTGCGTAACATGCTGGAAATGGTGGCTAGATTAGTCACATAGCCGCTGGAATAAACGATTGCCTCATCGGTCTTTTTGAATTTAGCAATGCGTTCTTCCAGTTCATTGTGCAACACAAGCGAGCCTGCAAGCAGACGCACACCATGCGTGCCAGTGCCGTACTGGTCAACGGCCGCTTTTGCCGCTGCGTTAATTTTCGGATGACCAATCAAACCGAGATAGGAGTAACTCCCCAGCATGATCATCTCACCATGATTGACGACGTTTACATGGCCGTTTGGCAACAATTCCTGTGTTGCTTCCAAATAGAAGTAAATTCCTTCTTTTTTGTAGCGGTCAATATCATATTTTGTGGGCGGCGTTAGGGGCAGCCTCTGGATGGTTTTTGTCATTATTAAATGCACCTCTTTATGCAAAAATTGATGTAAAATTGGGAACAATCGTGGGTAATTCTATCCTTTGTGCCTCTATTGCTCAAATTGGGGATAAGCAGCGTGTTTGCGAGCGGGTGAGTCTCCTACCCCGTCAATTCCACCATCACCCGCAACGTCTCCACATCGAAGACATTCATGTTCATGGTGGTGATGGGTGACTTCTGCCAGCGCGTCAGCCGCTCTTTCACCCGCGCCTTTGACCCCACAAGAGCGATTTCGTCAATCAATTCGGCAGGGACAGCCATCATCGCTTCCCCTTTTTTGCCAGACAGATAAAGGTCTTGAATGTTGTTAGCCGCTTCTTCGTAACCGTAGCGGCAAGCTAAATCGTGGTAGAAGTTCTTTCCTCTTGCTCCCATCCCGCCAATGTACAGCGCGAGAAACGGCCGTAACATATTGTAGCAAACATCCAAATTGTCATTGACGACGACGGAGACATTGGGGGCGATGTCAAAATCGGCGTACCCCTTGCCATTCCCCGCCTTCGCAAATCCCGCTTCCACATGCGGGGCGTAAATATCTTTGTATTTGTCGGGCGAGAAGAAGATGGGCAGCCAGCCGTCGGCGATTTCGGCCGTTAGCTGTACATTTTTTGGCCCAATCGAAGCCAAGTAGATGGGGATGTCAGGCTGGGCGTGCAAACTGCTTTTAAGCGGCTTGCCCAATCCCGTCGCGTCGTCGCCGTGATACGGGATTTGGTAGATTTTGCCGTCGTGTGTCATGCGCCCTTCGCGCTTGAAGATTTGGCGCACGATGTCCACATATTCGCGGCTGCGGGTCAACGGCCGTTTATAACTCACCCCATGCCACCCTTCCACCACCTGCGGGCCAGAGAGACCGAGACCCATGAGAAAACGGCCGTTGCTCAACTGATTCATCGTCATCGCCGTCATCGCTGCGTTGGCCGGCGTGCGGCCGGGCATCTGCATGATCGCCGTCCCCAGCTTGATGTTTTCCGTCTGCGCCCCAATCCATGCCAGCGGCGAAATACAATCCGATCCATACGCTTCCGCCGCCCAGACCGCATACACATCCAGCCGATCTGCCTCTTTCACCAATTCCATCGGCAGATCGATTTTGCCCGCCGCGTATCCTAACATGATTCCTAATCGCATAATCACCCCTTATCAAACAAGTGCGACGCACCTTGCAGGTGCGTTGCACTTACGATCAATTCAAAATCTCTTTCAATGCGCTCAACAGCAACAGCACATTTTCGGGACGGCTGTTGAAGCCCATCAACCCCACGCGCCACACTTGACCCGCCAATTGGCCGAACCCGCCAGCAACTTCGATATTATATTCATTCAACAATCGCCCAGCGACCGCCTTTGCGTCTACACCATCAGGCACGCGCACCGTTGTCAAACTGGGAATACGGAGCGAGGGCTCTTCTACCAAACAAAACATGCCCATCGCTTCCAGACCATCCCAGAACAGTTCAGCGTTGGTTTGATGGCGTTGCCATCGTGCTTCCAGCCCTTCTTCGGCGACGAGGCGCAATCCTTCGCGCAAGGCGTAATTCATGTTGATGGGGGCGGTGTGATGGTAACTCCGCGTTTTGCCATCCCAATACTTCGCCAGCAGACTCATATCCAGATACCAGTTTGACACTTTGCCTTCGCGCTGATCCATCTTTACCAACGCCCGTTCGCTCAATGTGAGCGGGGACGCGCCTGGCGGGCAGCTTAACCCTTTTTGCGAGCAGCTATACGCCATATCCACCCCCCACTCGTCCACAAAAACGGGGGCGGCGGCCAAACTGGTGACCGCATCCATCAATAACAGGCAATTATTTTCACGACAAATGCCGCCAATACCTTCCATCGGCTGTAACACGCCAGTAGACGTTTCAGCGTGGACGATGCCAAAAACAGCCGGTTTATGTTCTGCTATCGCCGTGCTGATTTCATCAAGGGTGAACGCCTGCCCCCACGCTTTATCAATGCGGCGCACGTCGCCGCCGTACCGTTCGGCCATATCCACCATTCGCTCGCCAAAATAGCCGGCGACGGCGATGAGGACGACATCGCCCGCTTCGACGGTGTTGGCGATGGCGGCTTCCATCGCCGCGCTGCCTGTGCCGCTGACGGGCAAAGTGAAGAGATTATCTGTCTGCCATGTGTAGCGCAATAGCTCTTGATTTTCGTTCATTAAGTTGATGAAGGATGGGTCAAGATGGCCGACTTGTCTCATGCTGATCGCTTGTAAGACGCGCGGATGGGCGTTTGAGGGGCCGGGTCCGAGCAGTAAACGGGGCGGCATATCAAGGGTTTGGGTGGAAATATGATGTGATTCGTTAATTTTCATGGGTTATCCTCGTTTGTTAATTGTCAGTTGTTAATTGTTCATTGTTAATTGTGAAAAAGGGGAATACGCTGATGAGGGTGAGTATGATCCATGTGAGCAGGCTGATTACTGCCCCTGCCCGCCACCCTTGTGGGACAAAATCAAAGGTGATGTGGTGTGTTCCCGCTTCCAGATAGACGGCGCGGAATAGCGTATTGGCGCGGAGAATGTCCGCTTTTTTGTTGTCAACGGCCGTTTCCCACCCCTCATCATAACTATCCGACAGAAAAAAGTAGCCGGGCTGGTCGGTTGTCACCTCAAACTCCGCATGGTTCAAATCGTAGCGCAAGGGCAGAACGTGCGCGGAGGAGGGGGATTGGGTGAGTGGCACGCCATTCTCCACCACGACCGTTTGTGACGGGTCAAAATCGGGCGCGTGGATGGCAGCGAACGCCTCATCCGCATTGGCGGCATTGATCGCGTTATGCAGCACCATCGCGCGGGGCAGGGCGCGGGTGTTCAGGTAGATGGTCACGTTTGGGTCTTCATCAAAGACGGGGACGATAAAATGGGTATCTCCGGGCGGCTCCGCTTTGCCGCCGATGACATATTTAACGCCGAGCAGATTATAAAGCGGCGCACCCCGATACCCGACCGCGCCGATATAGATGGTATATGCCGATAGCTGCAATGGATTGTATACGCCATGAATGCCGTATAAATTGTGCAATTGGGGCAGACTGGGCTGCCATTCACCTGTGGCAATATCGATGCGGTGCAAGCCAGTGTCATTTTGCAAATAAGCTAGCGCAGGCGAATCGACGGCGTATCCGAGCGTGGGATTGTTCGGCTCTAACTCGACAAAGTACCCTTGCCCAATGAGATCGACGGCTAATAAAAGTAGCAGCCCCATCTGCCACCATACTCTTTTTTGGGGTTTATAACGGCAAAGGGTGATGAGGATCGCTGTGCTGATGGAGAGGGCGATGGTGATGAAAACGGCCGTTTCCATCTGTCCCCCTCTTTCTGGATGGGTGATGCCCAGCGTGACCGCATTCCGCCATAAGGTAATGCCGGTGATGAGGCTCAGAATACTCAAGGCGACGAGCAATCGGCTCTGTTTGGGGAGAGAGAGACGGCCGTTCATCCATTCATCCAACCCGAAAGCGGCCAGCATCGCCAGACAAAAATCCATCAATAGCACAAAACGGGCGGGGACTTGAAAAGGAACTGTCTTTAATGCGCTCAATAGCGCGGGATAGACGGGTGTGTTGCCACCCATCGCCAATAGCAGAAAGAAAATAGCACCGATGACGAAAAAAGGACGTTGATCTCCTTTTTTTGCTGACGGCAAAAACGATTGAGACGCGCCGATCACAGCCGCCCACAAAATCGGGATGCCGATATATCCCACCTCGACACGCGACCACTCCCCCCAAAAATGGATGATGCCCCGTCCGTAAAAGTGAGGGGAAAATAATCCCGTCAATCCGGAGAAGGGTAATGAGTAATTCAAGGCACTTTGCAAATCGAAGGCGGCGCGGGCGGTGTGGGGAATCATCTCCAGCGCGGGCAATATGGCGACGGCCGAGCCGCCGATGCCGATCACTCCCGCCGTGAGGAGAAGGAGTAACGGGCGGAGGGAACGATGGAAAACGGCCGTTGACACCCCGAACAACCCCAAAAATAAGCCGAGCATAAAGGTCATCTGCCCATGCCCAGCCAATGTGCTGACAGCAATAATTCCCCCGCTACCCGCCGCGAGATGGAACGCCCGCCGCCGATCCTCCTCCGCCATCGCCCGATGCAGCAATAGCGTCGCCAAAGGGAGCCAGCTAATCACCGCGTTCAAATTCAAATTGCCCAAATGGGTGATGAACAAGCCTGAAAACATGAATCCAATAGCGGCGGTGAGGGCGGGCAGCACCCCTATCCGTCCCTCAGCACGCCACAAGCGGACGGTGAGATACATCCACACGCCCGCCAGCCAGCTATGCAAAATAACCAGCCCCTCTATCGCCGCATAGCTAAAATTGGGGTTAAAGAGGTAGAGCAGGAGGTTGAACGGGTAAAACGCGCCCGACTGATTGTCGCCGATATGGGGCATTCCTGCGTACAGCGTCGGATTCCACAAGGGAAGTTCCCCCTGCCAAAAGCTGTGCGCGTTGAAGCGGTACATCGGATAGATAAACGAGACTAAATCGCCGCCGCCGCGTGGCAGCCACGCTTTTTGCGTGATGATCGGCCAGAAAAAGAGCAGCACGCAGAGGGTGAGGAAGGCGAGGGCGAGGATGTCGGCGAGCAGGGAAGGGGGTATCTTTTTTTTGTTTGTCTGCGTCTTGTTTAACATAGAATCTATGGTATGCTGATTCCTGAAATTAGGCTAACAGACTGTAGGTCAAGTTTGCAAATTTGACCTGCGTTTATGCAGGAGAATGATGGATAGGTACGAAACGATTGAGCTAAAACAGGATGATACTATCTTGACGGTGGCGATGAACCGGCCGCAAAGCCATAATGCGATGACCCCGACGATGATTAGGGAGTTGACGGCCGTTTTCCAAGAGATCAACGGCCGTGCTGACGTGCGTGTCGTTGTTTTGACAGGAAACGGCCGTTCTTTCTGCGCTGGTGCTGACCTCAACTTCATGCGTGCCGCCGCTGAATATGGGTATGATGAAAATGTCGCCGATGGGGAAGCGATTTTTGAGTTGATGCTGGCAATTGATAGCTGCCATAAACCAGTGATCGGGCGCATTAACGGGGCGGCCATCGGCGGTGGCGCGGGGCTGGTCAGCTGCTGTGACAGCGTGGTGGCGGTTGATCGGGCAAAATTCGGCTTTAGCGAAGCGCGGCTTGGCATTCTGCCGGCCGTCATCTCCCCGTTTGTGCTGGCAAAAATTGGGGTGGGAAACGGCCGTGAGCTTTTCCTGACAGGCGAACGCTTTGATGCCGCCTACGCCAAACAGATCGGGCTGGTTAATCGGGTGACGGATGAAGGGAACTTAGATGAAACTGTCAACGAGCGCATCCGCCAACTGTTGATGGCCGCTCCCAACGCCCAAAAAGAGGGCAAAGAGATGATTCGCATCGTCGCCCATCGCCCAAAAGCGGAGATGCGCGGCTACACCAGCACCCTCATCGCCAACCGCCGTGCCAGCGCAGAAGGCAAAGAAGGGATGAGTTCATTTCTGGAGAAGCGCAAGCCCATATGGACTGCCCCGCAGGGGCAACCCGCTGTTTCGCCCGACTATGGCAACGACAAAAACAAAAAATAGAACACGGATAGAGCGGATTTAGGAACGAGGATTTATCTAACTACCAAAGTTGTCATTCCCGCCCCCATCCCCACCTTCGTGAGGATGGGGGCGGGAATGACAAACGTATAATTATTTTGCATAAATAGCCTAACAATGGACAAGACTTGACAAATTTCATCAACACTTTATTTTACACGAGTATCATTAGGAAAATTTGTCAAGTCTCCTCAGAATACTGAGAAGATACGATATTACCCGTTAAACTGTGAAACTATTGTTAATACTTTCTCAAAAATTTGCATAGATGTTCGTTTTGCTTATAATCTCAGCCAAATTTTTGAATCAAGGAAGAAATACCGCCAGAACAGGGCGGTTTTCCCTTTTATGGGGTATTAAACATGCGTATAACAAAGATCAAACCAAGTTTATTAACGGCCGAAGGTCTACAAAGATTAGAAGCCGAAGTTGAGTACCTGCGTAATACGAAACGCGCAGAGGTAGCTGAACGCTTGCATAACGCGTATGAGGATGGGCAGGATGCTGATTTTGTAGATAACGCAGAGCTGGAAGCGGCACGCAATGATCACGCCTTTTTAGAAGGGCGCATTCGTGAAATTGAAGATGTGCTTAAAAATTATCAACTTATCGAAGAAATTAATACAGAACCGCATGATTTTGTATGCGTTGGCGATAAGGTGACGATTTGCGAAGAGGGGTATGATGAGGAAGAGACGTACCTTTTGGTTGGCGCAGCTGAGGCTGATCCGACAAACGGCCGTATCTCCAATGAAAGCCCGCTCGGCAAAGCGTTGCAAGGGGCGAAGGTCAATGATACAGTCACCATTGATGCCCCCAGTGGGCTGATTGAATTCCGCGTAATAAACATAGCGTAGGGGCGACCCGCTGGGTCGCCCAAAGAGTGTAAAGATCATTTTGTTGTAAATGAACGTTGCACTCTATTTATCTTCAAGAGGTAGTTATGAGTTGGCAGCCATCCAAGCTGGAAGAACAGCGATTGAGCAAATTAGAACGTCTGCAAGAGGCGGGCATCAGCCCGTATCCCTTGCGGATCGAACGGACGCATACGACGGTGGAAGCAACGGCCGTTTTTGACCAATTAGAAGAAGGGCAGACAGAGACAGTTACCGTCGTCGGCCGTCTCAAAAGTGTGCGTGATATGGGCAAATCTTTGTTCGCACATATTGAAGATGGATACGGCCGTATTCAACTTTTCGCCCGTCGCAACGACATCGGGCTGGAAAGCCATAATATCTTTCGTAAATTGCTCGATCTGGGCGACTTTGTGCAGGCGACAGGCACACTTATGCAGACGCGCACAGGTGAAATCACCGTCCGTATCAGCGAATGGAAGCTGTTGAGCAAAGCGATCAGCCCGCTCCCCGTCGCCAAAGAGCACGAGGAAGATGGAGAGTTGATACGGCATAACGCGTTTGCCAATGTGGAAGATCGGTATCGGCAACGATACGCCGATCTCGCTGTCAATGCTGAGGTGCGTGATGTGTTTCGTTTGCGGGCGAAAATTATCAGCAGTATGCGCCGTTTTATGGATGAACATGGCTTTTTGGAAGTGGAAACCCCGATTTTGCAGCCACTTTATGGCGGCGCGGCAGCACGGCCGTTTACCACCCACCATAACCAGCTTAAACAAGAGTTGTATTTGCGAATCTCCTTTGAACTATATCTCAAACGACTGCTCGTCGGCGGCATTGAGCGCGTCTACGAAATCGGGCGCGATTTTCGTAACGAAGGAGTCAGCTTTAAGCATAATCCCGAATTCACGCAGATGGAGTTTTATGCCGCATATTGGGATTACAATGACGTGATGACCTTCGCCGAAAAGATGCACGCCCATATCGCCAAAGAGGTGACAGGCAGCAGCGTCATCACCTATCAAGGGAACGAGATCGATCTTGGCGGGGCATGGACACGGCTCACCATGCGCGAAGCGATCCTGAAATATACAGGCATTGATTACATGGATCATACCGATGCGGCCGATTTAGCCGCCGTGATTCAAGCGTATGGCAAAAAAGAGGACGTTGCCACCACCACCCCTCCAGACGCAAGCTGGGGCAAATTGATTGACGGCTTGATGGGCGATTTTGTCGAGCCAAATCTCATCCAGCCCACCTTTTTGACCGAATACCCGCGCGACATCTCCCCCCTTGCCAAAGCGATTCCGGGCGACCCGCTGCATGTGGAACGGTTTGAAATTTTCATGGCTGGCATGGAGATGGCAAATGCGTTCACCGAACTAAACGACCCCATCGATCAATTAGATCGCTTTGAAATGCTACAACAACAGTACAAAGCGGACGATGACGAGATTAATCCCATAGATGAAGATTATCTCCGCGCCATGCGGTACGGAATGCCGCCTAATGGCGGTTACGGTGCCGGCGTTGACCGTCTCACCATGCTTTTAGCCGACAAATCCACCATACGCGAAGTGTTACTGTTCCCCCACCTGCGTGAACGGTAAAGTTTTTAGGGATTGGGGATCATCCCCGATCTCTCAGGTTTGTTTAATTCTTAAAAATAGGACACTGATTGCACAGATAAACACAGATCATTATCGTAAACTTAGGGAAGGTTCGTTTTTAACTTTGGACTTTCAGGTGACAGGCACTTGGCAAGTGCCTGTCACCTTGTCCACAGTTATTTACGAGTTTTCCCTTAGCGATTTGCTTTTTCTATCAATAACAAATTGGACCACAAAGAGACGAAGAACACGAAGATTTTCTTGTTTTTCTTTGTGGACAAGACTTGACAAATTTCATCAGCACTTTATTTTATACGAGTACCATTAGGAAAATTTGTCAAGTCTCCCCAGAATACTGAGAAGATACAGATTTGTTAAGTTTATGAATATGAAACACAGATAAAGAGTAAAAATCAGCGTTTATCTGTAAAATCAGTGTCCAAATTCTTTTTTGTAAAAGAACTGAACGACTCTTCCCGATCCTCAACCTCCACTCCTTATCTAATGAAAGTTGCAATCCTCTCCGATATTCACGGCAATTTGCCAGCATTACAAACCGTCACCGCCCACATTGAAGCGTGGCGGCCGGATGAGGTCATCGTTAATGGTGACATCGTTAATCGCGGCCCCAAACCTGTTGAGTGTTGGGCGTGGGTGCAGGGCAGGCGACGGGATGCAGGTTGGCGCATCACGCGCGGCAATCACGAAGATTATGTGGTCAGGCATGGAAGCGTCGTTCCAGATGCGGAGCATGTCGGGATTCGTGCCAAAATCAATATGAGTTCATTATGGACGTTTAACCAGTTTGGCGGCTCGGTCGCTGATTTGGCGGCGCTGCCTGATGTGGTGCGCCTGTACGGGGACAACGGCCGTGAACTCCGTATCACCCATGCCTCCATGCGCGGTAATCAAGATTGTATTTGGCCTGCCCAGCATGACGTTTGCCCCACATCAAGCGATGATGCCATCCGCCAGCAGATCGGCGACCCGCCGCCCGCCCTTTTCGTCACCAGCCACATCCATTTTGCCAACAGACGACGGGTTGACGACACCTTGATCGTCAATTCTGGCTCGGCAGGCTGCCACTGTTACAGCGATCCGCGTGCCACGTATGTACAAGCGACGTTCCGTAATGGGGAATGGGAAGCGGAAATCATCCGTCTGCCCTACGATATGGCGCAAATGGAGCAGGATTATTACGATTCTGGCTTTTTACAAGAGGGCGGGGCGGCATCCTATCTCATTTTTCAGGAGTGGAAAACTGCCCTCCCCATCCTGCCCCAATGGCGTGCCCATTATGAAGGTGAAGTGCTGGCGGGACGAATGGAGTTGGAAACGGCCGTTTTTGAGTTTCTTACAAGCGTTGGGTTGAGAGCGGGCAAGTGAGTAGGGCGATTGCAACCTCGCCTTAATTCGTGATCGTGATCGTTTTCGTGATCGAAAATCGGAAAAACCGATCACGAAAACGATCATGACAATCATAACGTATAAATTCTCCGCAATTGACATGTTATGTCAATTGCGGAGCTGCTAAAAACGGTGTAAATTTGGAATTTAACAGTGCGATTTGAAGGTTGCAATCTCCCTAAGGTAAGTGAGCAAGTTTGCCCCTCTGCCACCCCGCTTGTGTTATACTATCCCTCATTTGACATGATAATCGCAGGGATTGTATATGAAACATGCTTACATCATTTTTTTATTGATTTTTTTGATCGGCTGTTCGCAAAATGAGCCAGTAGAACCATCGCCGATTAGCTCTTTATCCACAACGGCCGTTTTGCGACCTACGCCGACTTTACTCCCCCATGCGGGAGGAACGATGGTGCTGACCCCCACAATGCCGCCGACTGTTACCCCGCATCCCGTTGAGCGGATCAGCATCGCAGAGGAGGAAGCGGCGGCGGGGGATTGGGAAGCGGCGGCGGCGCAATTGGAGGCCAGTTTGGCGACGGAGGGATTGACAGCTGAACAACGAGCCGAAGCGTCAGCTGCATTGGGGGTGACATATATGGAAAACGGCCGATACACCGATGCCGTCCCCCTTTTTGCTGGACAAGAAGCGAGCCTCCATCTTGCACGCGCGTATGAAGGCACCGGCGAGATTGAATCGGCGATAGAAGCATATACTGCGTATGGGGCAGCTAATCCAGAGATGGGCGCGTATGTGCAGCGTGCCATCGCTCAAAATTATCTCCTGTTGGACGACCGATCAGCGGCAATTGAGGCGTATGAAGCCTCTTTGGACGCGCCGCAACATTACCGTATTGCTGTTGACACGCGGATAGCATTGGCACAATTTTATGAGGCTGACGGCCGTTTTCAAGATGCCATCGCCCATTACGATGCGATCCGCAATATCGCCCAGACCGAGAACACCAAAGGGCAAATGGCGTATTTGTCGGGATTGGCGGCATTGGCTGATGGAGATGAATTTGAGGCGCATACACGGTTTGAAACGGCCGTTAATCATCATCCTGCCGCCCCCGCCGCGTATGAAAGTTTGGTCCTTCTTGTCGAGGCGGAGTGGACGGTGGACGAGTTCCAGCGCGGGCTGGTTGATTTTCACGCGGGCGCATACGAGCCGGCCGCCGCCGCCTTCAACCGCGCCTTGGCGACGGAGCCAAACGACGCTGAGGCACGCCTCTATTTGGCAAAAACGTATGAAGCGGCCGACAATTTGACCGCCGCTTACGACGCACTGGCACAATATAGATTGAACGAACCAGAGAAGGCGATCATCGAGAAGGCAGATATGGCGGCGCGGGCGAATGATGGGGATGCAATCTCCTTTTATGCCGCCTATTTGGCGCAATATCCGAGCGGGGAATTTGCGCCTCATGCCGCTTGGCAAACGGCCGTTCTCTCTCCCGATTGGGACACAGCGGTGACGAATTTTCAAGCGTTTGCCCTCGCTTTTCCTGAGCATGAAGATGCGGCGGAGTCGCTTTTTCGGGCGGGATGGGCGGCTTCGCAGACGGATGTGACCTTTGAGCGGGCGAATGAGTTATGGTGGCAGGCGGCGACGCTCTATCCAGACGAAGAGTATGGGGCGAAAGCGGCCGTTTGGCTGTTGCGACGCGGGGAGGAGGTGGATGGTATCCCGCTTTCGACCGATTTTTATGCATTGCGGGTGGATGATATGGTGAACGGCCGTTTAC
>WFSA01000049.1 GCA_015486215.1 Anaerolineae bacterium
AGATGTGTATAAGAGACAGCACGCTTACATTAGCTCTTATTTTTTTGCTCAGCACCTACTACATTAACAGTGTCTCATGGATGTATTTGGCCGCCATTTTGGAAAAACGAAATCAAGGTAATGCTGACAGATTGACCACGATCACTATGCCCGTCGGCCTCGTCGGCGGCACAGAAACGATCATTTTCTACACCGCTTTCATTCTGTTTCCATCCCATTTATTTTGGCTGTTTGAGGTGATGGGTCTGTTGATTATGATCACAATCGGGCAGCGATTGATTTGGGCGCGGCGGCATTTGTAGGTCAAGTTTGCAAACTTGACCTACGATACTTAAATCCGTTCAAAATACCGTTTGCGTTCCCAATCGGTGACCGCATTATCAAACGCTTTTTGTTCGGTGCGGAAGAAATGGGTGTAATGCTCTGCCACATCATCCCCTAATGTTTGGCGCACAAAATCGCTGGCGGCGAATAAATCCGTCGCTTCGCGTAATGAGTATGGTACGCGGGGTAAATGTTGAGCGGCGTAAATATCCCCTTCAAAAATGGGAGGCGGTTCAATTTGATTGATGATGCCGTCTAATCCAGAAGCGAGGGCGGCCGTAAATGCCAAGTACGGGTTCGCATCTGCGCCTGGAATGCGGCATTCAATACGCAAACTTGCGCCGCTGCCGACAACACGGAATCCAGCCGTGCGATTGTCGTAGCTCCACGCCAGCCGTGTCGGTGCCCATGAGCCGTCTTGATACCGTTTGTAGGAGTTGACGGTGGGGGCGTAGAAGGGCATAAAAGCGGGCGTGTGTTTGATCCAGCCGCCCAAGAAGTGACGGGCGATATCTGAACTTTTAACGGGGCCAAACGGCCGTTCTCCATCAAACGCATTCACCCCATCCTGCCATAAACTCATATGAATATGACAGCTAGAGCCCGCTTGATCTTGGGCAAATTTTGCCATAAAGGTGACGCTGAGGTCTAGTTGTTCGGCAATCTCTTTAAGGCACTGTTTGTAAACGACGTGCCGGTCGGCCATCGTCAAAACATTCGCATAGCGAACATTTATCTCATGCTGCCCCAGCCCGAACTCCCCTTTGGAGTTTTCAACAGGTACGCCCGATTTTTTGAGGTGGCGACGGGCGGCGGCGGTGAATTTTTCCTCGCGCATACCTTGCAGCATATGATAATCTTCGAGATACCAGGCGGCCGTTTTTAAGTTTGCATACCCCTTTTCGTGTGCGGTTCGGTAATTGTCCTCAAAAATATAATACTCCAACTCCGATGCGCCCATTCCGCTATATCCCATCGCTGTGATGCGCTCTACTTGGCGGCGCAGCATGGAGCGCGGGGCGACAGGGGTGGGGGTGTGGGCGTTGCTGTTCTGCACATCGCATAGCACCATCGCTGTTTTGTCGAGCCAACTGGCGTGGCGCAGTGTGCTGAGATCGGGGACAAGATGGAAGTCGCCGTAGCCGAGTTCCCAATTGGCGAAGCTATACCCCGCGACTGGTTCCATCTCCATATCGACGGTTAGTAGATAATCGCAGCTATGCGTGCCGTGCGACGCGCCATCTTCGAGAAAGAACTCTGCGTCGTATCGTTTGCCTAGTAAACGGCCGTAATGATCGGTAAATACGACCGCCACTGTCTCAATTTCACCCTGTTCAACGAGCGTGTGTAATGCTTCTATTGTCAACATCCCTTTAATTTTTGTCATTTTATTTTTCTCTATGTTGTAAAATCGTAACTTCTCAAAAAGTCGGGGGCATGATTACAGCTAATTAGGAAAGGAACGAATTTACTCGACTGACGCAATTTGTTCCTTTCTTAATTTGTTGTACTCATCCCGAAATATTGAGATATTATCAACATTGTTATCTGTTATGCGTTATTTTGAAAATGGTAACCTCTGGGCGCACATTAAAGCGAATTTGCCACAGATGCCCCAGCGCACGATTGATGTATAGAAAACGGCCGTCGCCCAAATCAAACTCCCCTGCCGTGTACCGTTTATTCTGGACAGGTATGATCGGCGGCGGCAAAAATGGCGGTTTTACCTGCCCGCCATGCGTATGCCCCGACAAAATCCACCCTTGATACCCATCCCAAATAGGCTGATCGACTACATCAGGATTGTGGCATAAAACGATGGTCGGCTGCTCGGGTTGGATAGCTGTCAGCCCCTGTTTTGGCGCAAAATTTGTTCCCCATGCGTCATCAATTCCACACATGTGTAAGCCGTCAAACTCCTGTACGGCGTTTCTCAAGACGGGTATATCCTGTTCGGCTAGGATGTTGATGATCTCCTCGGCGACTTCGGATTGGCTCCAGCCGTGTCCGTAATCGTGATTGCCTAAGATGGCGGCGGTGCCAAAACGGCCGTGTGGCGCATCTTTCATTACCGTACGGAGTTGCCCAAACTGTTCGATATCGGTATAAGAGACAAAATCCCCCGTGTAAACGACATAATCAGGTTTCATCGCTGATACTTTGCGTAAGGCGTTGACGAGATAGCGCCAATCGAATCGATTGCCGATGTGCAAATCGCTCAATTGGATGAGCGTGCGGCCAACAAGATGGGCGGGGAGATGGGAGAGGGGTAACGGCCGTTTTACATACTCAACCCATCGCGGTTCAATATCATGGGCGTATAAGGCGGTGAGAACGGCCGTGCCTGCCAGCGCGGCTGAATCGCGTAAAAATCGTCTGCGTGTAATCATCTGCTTATTTTATATGGATATACCCGTGACACAAAGTTTACTCAGGGTATCTTATTTGGGTGTGTTTCAAATGAGTTGAACCAAAGTGATTGTCACGGGGCGAACGGACTTTGTTTACCCAAAACTATGCGCCCCGTGACTATCACTTCTACTGAAATGAAACACACCCATCTTATTTCACTCATAAATTAGAGTTACCCTATTGTCCTGTTGCGCCCTAAACTGAAAGATGGGGCAGGGCGATTGCAACTTCGCCTTAATTCGTGATCGAAAATCGAAAAAACCGATCACGACAATCATAACGCATAAACTCCCCGCAATTCACATGTTATGTCAATTGCGGAGCTACTAAAAACAGTGTAAATTTGGAATTTAACAGTGCGATTTGGAGGTTGCAATCGCCCTAACTGAAAGATTTATGAATAGACAATAACACATCTTCCCTCTATAATATCGCTGTCCGTAAGACACAATCGAAAAGAAGGGCAAACAGAACTGTTTGTCCCCGAGCAAAGCCCAATTTTTTATTGAAATTGGGCTTTTTTTATCCCAAATGGCACCATCGGATGATAGAAAGCAGATCTATTTCTCGAATCTGATGCAACCATCTTATTTGGGTGTGTTTCAAATGAGTTGAGCCAAAGTGATTGTCACGGGGCGAACGGACTTGGTTTACCCAAAACTTTGTGCCCCGTGACTGTCACTTCTACTGAAATGAAACACACCCATCTTATTTTATGGAGAGTTCCCAATGAACAGCAAAACTTATATTCAGTTAGATGATACCTACAGCGCACACATTTATCACCCGTTGGATGTGGTGATTGAAAAGGCAGAAGGGGTATGGGTTTATGATGTGGATGGCAATAAATATCTTGATTGTTTGAGCGCGTATTCGGCCGTCAATCAAGGGCATTGTCACCCTGCGATTATAAAAGCGGCTATCAAGCAGATGGGCAAAGTAACATTGACCTCACGCGCTTTTCGTAATGACCAGATGGGGCCGTTCGTTCAAGAATTATGCGAAATGACGGGGTACGAGATGGCATTACCGATGAATTCAGGGGCCGAAGCGGTGGAAACTGCCGTTAAAGCTGTCCGTAAATGGGGCTATAACATTAAAGGGATTCCCCATAATCAAGCGGAAATCATCGTTTGCGAAGGAAATTTTCACGGCCGTACAACCACCATTATCGGCTTCTCCAGCCAAGAGCAGTACAAACATGATTTTGGCCCCTATGACGGCGGCTTCGTGATGATCCCCTACGGCGATACAGAAGCCTTAGAAGCGGCCATCACCCCCAATACAGCCGGCTTCCTCTTTGAGCCGATTCAAGGAGAAGGCGGTGTTGTGCTACCACCCGATGGCTATCTTAAAGAAGCGGCCGCCATTTGCACCCGTCACAATGTCTTGCTCGTCGCTGATGAAATCCAAACGGGATTAGGACGCACAGGCAAACTGTTTGCCCATGAGCATGAAGGGATACGCCCCGATGTGATCATTATTGGCAAAGCGTTGAGCGGCGGCTTTTACCCTGTTTCGGCCGTGTTGACCGATAAACCAGTGTTGGGATTATTCCAGCCCGGCGATCATGGCAGCACCTTTGGCGGCAATCCGTTAGGGTCAGCCATCGCCCGTGCCGCTTTGACCGTGATCAAAGAGGAGAAATTGGTCGAGCGTTCCCGTGAATTAGGCGCGTATTTCAAGGGGCGGCTGCAACGGATCGAAAGCGATCATATCAAGGAAATACGGGGCAAGGGATTGTTTATCGGCATGGAATTGAATACGGAGGCACGGCCGTTTTGCGAAGCATTACAAGATCGCGGCATCTTATGTAAAGAGACCCACTCCACCGTCATCCGCTTCGCCCCCCCGCTCGTCATCACCAAAGAAGAGATCGACTGGGCTGTAGACCACGTCGAAGCGGTGTTAAGCTAAAGAGAAGATAGAGTGCAGAGACAGAGATAGAGGATAACGCAATATGCAGCTCCTCTATCTCTATCTCTATCTCTATCTCCTTCTGAAGAAACGGCGGCGCATGTTTGGGCGGCGGAGGTAGGAGATAGTGTTACGCATACGGGCAGGGCGGAAATGGAATTGGCTCATTATGGTGTCGCGGTCGGCCGTTTCGGGCATAAATAGGCGGTCAATCGCGTAACTGGTGAAGGGAGGCCATCGCCACCAGCTAAAGAAGAGAGCGGCTAACGGCCGTGTCAATGTCATCGGCAGCGGCACAAGAATACGGCGGACATTCAGCGTCCGCAAAAATAGTTCCGTTATCTCAGAGGTGCGTAACATCTCTTCGCCCGCAATGCTGATCGTTTTATTGAGAAAGCGGGGTTGTTGGACAACGGCCGTAAGACACCGCGCCGCATCCTCCACCCATAACGGCTGCATCACCGATCCCCCCCCGCCGGGCAGCCACACAAACGGCCATCCCCATAATATCGCCCCTGCCAACATCTCCGAAAAACGGTCGTCATGCCCATACAGCGCAGCCGCGCGAATGATCGTATACGGGATGGAACTTTTGCGGATGAACCGCTCCGCCTCCCCTTTAACTCTTAGCAGCGTGTGCAACGAATTATGGTCAGCGTTGATACGGCTGAGATAGATAATCTGCTGTACGTCCGCCCGATTGCACTCTTCGAGCAGCCGCCGCGTGCCATTCAGATCAATGCGCCGCAATTGGCGGTCGCGTCCGCGCCCTTCCACGCCCGCCAGATGGATGACGGTATGCACTCCCTCAAGCTGTCGGCGCAAATCACGATAATCGCTGATATGGCCGGTATGCGCCCGCGCCTCCACGCCAGCCCGCGCCAACTGCGCCATCACAGACCGTCCCACAAATCCAGTCGCTCCCGTTACAAGAATCATGCGTGTATTGTAGGATGCAAGCGGGCAAGCGGGCAAGCTGGCAGGCAGGGCGATTGCAACCTCGCCTTAATTCGTGATCGTGATCGTTTTCGTGATCGAGAATCGAAAAAATCGATCACGAAAATGATCACGAAATACGATCACGACAATCGTAACGCATAAATTCCCCTCAATTTGCATATTATGTCAATTGTAGGGGTGCGGCCTTGTGCCCGCCCTTAAACTGTAAAGATCATTTCGCATAAAATGAACCATGCCTAAATTTGGAATTTAACATTGCGATTTGGAGATTGTAATCGTCCTAGTACTGCTTGGCCTACCTTCTTCGGGGTTTTCTGTAGTGCAATTTTGTAAAATTGCACGGTCAAATTTGCAAATTTGACCTACGATAATCGTACAGGAACTTCCGCCAGCGTGTACTAGGTCTGCGCGGCGGAAGTTTCACAATGGTTTCCGAACTGCCTGTTGCGGGAATCGGAATTCCCGCAACCCCTGTCATGCAGGTATCGGGAATTCCGATTCCCGATACAATA
>WFSA01000050.1 GCA_015486215.1 Anaerolineae bacterium
GTGTTACTGATGGTGTTGATGGTTGTGTGTCCGTCGTTGTTTTTTGTGATGGTGGGGTTGAACGCTTTTTTTGACACGAGCGGCGGGTCGTCGTTTGTGTTGGGTGTGTTCTTTCTTTGCTTGAGTGCGGGCTTGTGGCTGCTGCCGCTGGGGATGTGGCGGTTTGGAAACGGCCGTTCTGCACCAATCTCAAAAGTGGATGATGGGGAGTCGTCGGCGGAATACTCGCCGTTCCATACTGATCCGTACTATGATGCGGATTCGGGTAGTGAGGGGTAGGGGAGTGTCAACCGTGGTTGATAGGAAAGGTCTTCCTCGATGTAAACATATTTTGTGCGATCATGTGACTTTAACAGGATGCAAACACGCTTTTCTTTAACATTTTGTGTATTTGCGTCTTCTTGCACCTTTTTGTACCAATGTCTGAGTAACGCCTTTCCTAAAAGTTGAGGTGATGAATCTATATCCAACGGCTCGAATCCTAAATCAACACCTTTCTTAAAAATATCCGCCCGCTGGATGACAATCTCAAAAATTGTTAGCAAATTAAGTGATTTTTGAATTGCTTTAGCTGACCAACCAATACTTTTTGTCTCATCAACCACGTCATACAGTAATTTTTTGCGCGTATTTTTCAATGGATCAACGATGGGAATACCCTTTGCATATGAAAACACTGCTTCCCATATAAAATCGGTAATATCGTGGATAAAGGGGATTGCGTATGCGGCTTGAATGCCATCAAGCAGACGCTGTTGTTCAATTTTGGTTAATTTATACTGATTCTAGTGGATTCTGTGGCTACCTAGATCGTTAGCATTTTGAAGCGATATTTGCGTTGTTTTTAGCATAATTTACCTGATTTCAATCAAAAACAAGCTTATCTGTGCTAGAAACTACTAGAATTTGGCGTAAATTTGCAATTCTTAGCGAAATTTACTGTCAAAAACTATCAGCCACAGAATCCAATAGAACTAGAATTTATACACCTGATGATAGCTCCGCATTCATTTCATTCTCGACTAATGCCATCAACTTACTGAGAGTGATATTAAGTACAATGGCGATTTTTTGGATGGTCTTGAGAGATGGGCTTTTAAGTCCGCGCTCAAGTTGACTCACATAAGTTCTGTGAATTCCAGCTTCAAATGCGAGAGCTTCTTGACTGAAACCCTTTTCAAGTCGTAATCTTCGTAAGACATTAGCAAAATCTTGATCAATCATTCCATCAAGTGTAACAATATGAATACTATTGCTCTACACACTAAAGTATTCGTAACGGCCGTTTTCCTCAAAACCAACCCCCGCCGCTCACTCACTCCCCTCCTCCATCGCCTTACCAAAATCAGACCAACTCATCCCTTCGCGGATCATGTAATACGCGCCCAACAAGGTGATGGGCAGCCACAGGGCGGCGTGCAGAGCCAGCGTGTACGCCGTAGCTATCGCCTCTTTCACGCCGTACAGCGTCAGCACCGCAATACCCGGCCCGTCGAATGTGCCGATGTAGCCGGGCGCGGAGGGCAGCGTCGTCGCCAAATTGACCACGCCATTCATCAGCATGAGGGCGAAAAAGCTGACGTGGAAGTCGAACGCCTGCATCACAAAGTAGTATTTGACCGTCTCTAACAGCCAAATGACGATGGAAGTGAAGAAAATCATCAGCACATTGCGGAAACTTCGGAGCGATTCGAGGCCGTCGAGGAAGCGATGGAGGAAGCCGAGCAGGGGGGCGGTGAGTTTGGGGGGAAACGGCCGTCCCATCCATTCAGCCAGCGCGTAAAAACGGGTCGGCATCGCCGCCATCACAAAAAAGGTGACGATTGCCACGAAAAACGCGCCGCTTGCCACCGTCACCACCGCGCGGATGCTGTCGTCGGGCAGGGGGGCGAAGGGGAGGGCGGCAAAGACGAAAATGAGCATGACAAGGCCATCAAACACGCGTTCCACGATGACGGTGGCGATGCTGGAGCTGATCGGCACGCCTTCGCGCTCGCGCAAAACGTAGGAGCGTAGCAGTTCACCAGCGCGGAAGGGGTAAATGTTATTGCCCATGTAGCCGATGACGACGACGGGGAAGAGGCGGCGGACGGGGATGTGCTTGAGCGGCCGCAACATGTAATCCCATCGCCACGTCCGCGCCCAAACGGCTAAAAAATAGACGGTCACGCTGGGAATCAGCCAGCGATAATCGCCGCTGATGATATATCCCCAGACTTCTTGCAAATGCAGACCGCGTAATGCCAGCCACATAAAAAATGTGCTGATCAGTGCGCCGAATATTAGTTGCCATCGTTTCAAAAATTCACCTCATTAATTGTCAATGTACAATATTATTCCAGAGAACTGTTTTGTCTTCAACAGTGTTGAAGGTGAAGTAGATGGTGCGGCTTGGTGCGTTTTCGGGTATGGGCGCGTTGGGCATATTGTATTGCAAATCGGCGTCGGATGGAACCCATGTGGCGCGATAGGTGATGGCGAGGGTGGGGAGGGGATGACGGCCGTGTAACAACATGCCGTCCTGCACCTCTTGCAACGCCGCCGCTGAGAAGAATTGGTACGCATATTTGCCTCTCATATCGCTGACCATCACCACATGCTCGCCGAGAGAAACTTGCCAATAGGCGGCTGGGCGCAGTAGTAAGAAACTCTCTTCATCGGCAGTGCCAAATGTGCCGGTGGCATACAGTTTTATTTTTTTGTTTGCGGGCAAAGGGGGAGCGTTTGTTGAGGATGGGTCTGTTTCTATGGGGATAAATTTTTTATATCCGTTTTGTTTTGCCCGCCAGTAGAATAGGTAGATTGATAGCAGCAGGGTGACGGCGAGCCAAAGCAATGGGCGTGAATATAGGTATATCCAGAGAGTAAGCCCCCACGCACCCCATTTTATGGGGGTGGAGAGGACGGTTTTTACGGCCGTTTTGTACGCAAACGCATAGAGTAGTCCGATTATGGTGCGGGTGATTTGCATATTGTTTCTGTCGGCAAACGGCCGTGAGTTATGTTCAAGGTGTGGCAAAAACTAATATTGATTTCGATTGTAATGGTGACGGCGGTTGACCTTTTTTTTGGAGTTGACGGCCGTTTCTAACTGGCTACATACATGCTGCCAATGGCGAATGACATGAAGACGAAGAGGAACGCTGCTCCAGCAACGGCCGTTGCGACCCGTATTTCTCTGAGTTTGTCGTTCATGCGTAACCAATAGAATCCTAAAAAGAAGGCGATGGGAGCCATGCCGCCCAGATAATGTATGTAAAGTTGCAGCGTGCCAAATCCTTGATCGAGCAGTTTAACGCCAACTAAAATTTGTAACATCAGCGTGAGTTGTGTCACGATAAAAATAGCACCGATCAATGTGTTAAACGGCCGTTTTTTCCAACTCATCCATCCTGCCACTACCAAAGAAACAAAAGTTGTGATCAGGGCAAGACCGCCCGTTCCCATATGTAATAGTGGTGAAATAATAATATCATCTATCATGAACTATTCTCCTATATCGTGCAATATCGTACCCCAGCACAGGCGAGAGTATGTCCAGAGTAAGCGGAGACCTGTTGTTCAGATACGCATTACTCTTGTGATATATTGCAATTGTTGTTTTTCTACTCAAATAAGGCGGCACGGTGTTTGTCTTCTTCTGCTTTCGTGCCTAAAGATGGGCTGATGGTATCAGTAAAGGATGGTTTTTGATAGAAAACGGCCGTTTCCCCATCTATTTTTCATAAAAAGCGGGGAAGGTGACGGCCGTTAATCCCCAAATTCAACACCACCAACGAAAAACGCTTTGTCGCTTGCACAAAACGGCCGTTAATCCCGCTCCTTCATCATAAAAAAAGCCCAACTTCCCCAAGAAGTTGAGCTTTCTGATGTTGAAAGAACAGTGTTTCAACGCGAATTCACTTCGTCAAGCAATTGTTTTAGTTCGCGCTTTGTCACATTTTCACGATCAGACTTACTGTACACAAGCAGAAGATACAACGCTTGTGTCTCTTCATCTTCCAGATAGTAGAGCAAGCGATACCCGCCACTTTTGCCACGTCTCGCGTCTCTGTTAGCCAAGCGAACTTTACGAATTCCACCACTGGCTGAAACCGTAACGCCAAGTTGGGGAGTATGCAACAACAGTTCCACCCCATCCCGAATATCATCCCGAATATCATCTTGAATATGAGGGTAGCGACGTTTTAATTTTTTGACAGAGCGTTTGAATGAACTGGTAAGTTGAACATTATAGGGCATACAATTCCGCGACCCAATCAGAGGTGTTATCTTCTGCTTTAGCTTCCCCGATCATGCGTTGCCACAGGGCAGATGCCGCCGCCACAATTTCATCTTCAGGCTCTTGCTTACGATGAAGTAAGTTATCAAGAATCATTTTGATTTGCCGAAAGGAGTCAATATCAATGACAACGGCCGTTACCTCACCATTTTCATGGAGGGTTGGATATTGATTTTGCGAAAGAAAGTCTAATTGTTGCATGTTTGCATTGTAACATAAAACGGCCGTTAGCTTAAAGAGCTAACGGCCGTTTCCCATCATTTCACAGGTGATACCACCCTTGTGCGCGGGGGATTTAACGGCCGTTAATCCCCAAACCCAGCACCCGCCTCTTTATTATTTCTGACTCAAACGCCTCGTTTCACGCTCAAAATCACTCACAAAATCTCGATCTTGAATAATACGAAACTGTTCGTACTGCTTATGCGCCAACTGCCTTGCCACATCATGTGACACCTTACCAGCATTAGTCAGCACTTCGTATTCGTTAAAGTGTAAGAAAGCATCCAGCTTTTCTACCCAATCTGTCATCTTCATTGGAATTTGCCGTGCCGCCTGATTCTCTGCGTAATCGAGATACATGGAGATGATACGTTCTAATTCCTTGATCTCCTCTTCCCCCAAATAATTTTTGGCAACGGTCACGTCAGATTTGATAACTTTACCGCTGGGTGCATTTTTCCATGTGGTCAACCCCATATGTGGTTTGGAAGCATCCGAGCGGGCGGTGATGAGTTCAGCGGCTGTTTTGCCCGTAATTGCCCAATGCAGTTTGTTTTGCACCGTTTTAAAAAACAGGCGCGTTGTTTGAGCATCCTTGCGGTAATCAATGCTGCATTGCTCATAAATATCGGTGATTTTTAGATAAAAGCGGCGTTCGCTGGCACGAATTTCTCGAATACGCTCTAGTAGTTCATCAAAATAATCTTTGCCAAAGCGCGAGCCTTGCTTTAACCGTTCATCATCCAAAATAAACCCTTTGATGATAAACTCGCGCAATGTTTGCGTCGCCCACATACGAAACTGTGTTGCTTGATGGCTATTGACGCGGTAGCCGACAGAAATAATGGCATCAAGATTATAAAAATCAACCACTCTCTTTACTTGCCGTTTACCTTCAGTTTGAACTATTCGAATTTTTCGAATAGTTGCCGATTCAGACAATTCACCAGATTTATAAATTTCTTTCAGATGATAATTGATGGTTTGAACTTCAACACCAAATAATTCTGATAAACGACGTTGATTAAGCCAAAATGTCTCATCCTGAAAAGAAACGGCTATGCGGGAAACGCCTTGCGGTGTGGTGTAAAAGATTATCTCCCCTTCGTATGGTTGTTCGGGTGTGTTCATATTCAAATCGTTTTATTTTGGGTTTATGTTTTTGAGCTAACGGCCGTTTCCCATCATTTCACAGGTGGTATCACCTTTGTACACGGGGGTTTTAACGGCCGTTAATCCCTAAACTCAACACCCGCTCCACTTCCAGCAACGAAAAACGCTTCGTTGTTTACGATATTATATTTTGCACAAAACGGCCGTTTTCCATCATTTCACAGGCGATAACCGCCTTTGTGCGCGGATTTTTTAACGGCCGTTAGTCCCCAAACCCAGCACCCGCTCCGCTTCTACCAACGAAAACGTTTCGTCGTTTGCACAAAACGGCCGTTTCCCACCATTTCACGGTGACACCACCTTTGTGCGCGGGGATTTTTAACGGCCGTTAGTTAATCCCTGAAACCTAACGCCCGCTACCACCGATGAACAACGCTTCATCATCCTAATGCAACTTTTTCTCACAGATAGTTGATAATTTAGCATTTTCAGGCTTTTCAGGCTTTTTTTGAATTTCTCGAAGGTAGCTGACTAGACAGGGTACAAGCGTGGAGGGGTTGGGATAGCGTGCATCAGAAAGGTTATTATCTAAGCGTTTTTCAGCGCGGTTAATAGCGATAGCTAGATTTGGGAGAAGATCGGAAAATATATTCTGCCCCTCTTTGTAATTTGGAATATATTTTTTGAGGTACCGTTTGATCTCTTGTCCATCGGCAAACGGTCGTGAACTATATTCAAAGTGCAACAAAAACCAATACTCAATCGCAGGGTTGGATACTGCTAATTTTATTTTTTGACCATCCGCTATATTTATGGCTTTGCTAAAAGACGAATTTTGAGCAGGGTTTTCTACATCAATGAGACACCAGCTTTCATCGTAGGGTAACAAAAAATTGCTGTGTTTTGCCTCTCTTTTCCGCTTACGAACAAGTTTAATAGCAAAAGCAACTACCTTAACGGGGGCAGCATCTTTCTTCTTATTCTCAACCATGACGGCTACCGTTTTAGGAAGGCGCAGATCTGTTCTCAATGCCTTAAAATAGACAGCCTCAGTTTCCCCTTCACATACGATTAAGATATTTTTGCGTGGCGGCTTACGCCCTGACTTCCGGCGAAATGAACCTGCGGAGCGACTATTTCTACTTTTCCCTTTAGCCATTAGAACGCCTCCAGCATACCCTCCACAAAGGGAATTGCTCCATAGCGGCCTTGTAAATACCCCTTTACCAAAGATTCATTTTTTCGTGGGCTATAATCGAGCAATGGGTAAAGGTGCGTCGCTCCTTGCTTGTCTTTTTCTGTAAACCATATTTGATCACGTCTAAAAATAGCAGAGTCTAATAAAGTAACGTCATGTGTATTAAAAATAATTTGCCCGCCAAATTCTGTGTCAGCCATTGCTTTGTTAAATAGCAGAAGCAACTCTTTTATTAAAATTGGGTGCAAACTTGCATCTAATTCATCTATAAACAAAATATGACCTTCATTTATAGCGTTATTCCACGGGCCGCTTAATGCAAACAGTCGTCTTGTTCCTAATGATTCATCATCAAAGTCAAAATACTTTTCTATTTCACCTGCGTGATTTAGTTGTATATCTAATTGTGTTCCAGAAACGGAAGTAGCAGATTCTCTTAATTCTTCTGGTAAAGCAGCAAGCACTTTCTGGGGTATATTTTGCTCAGAATGTGTTTCTGCTTCAATTTTAAGACCTTTCACACCGATATCTGCGAAACGCATTAAGTGGCGAGTAAGGGAAGCGTTCTCGTGATTCTTATGAATATAATTAGCTGTCCATAACTCTAGATAATTACTCATTTCACTGAGGCGAATGCCTCTAAATTTTTGCGAAAACCATCGGTACACGGGTGTTAACTGTTTGTGATTGAATGTTGCGGCAACGGAAAGAAAAAGTGCGTTTTGGCTTAATGATGCTAATCGTTGTTTTTCCCCTTTCAAGCTAGGTCCAAAATACCATGTGTAATCTGATAAATCTTCAGTAATTCTCCTCTCAAACCATTTTTGTGGCGCACCATGCGGATAAGCGAATAACCATTCATCATGCACACGGGTTTGATCTGCTGAAAATCCATATTGATATCTAACACCATCTTGAACAAATGTAATCTCAAATTCCGCTGGTTGATTTGGATTTACTTCATTTAATAGAAAAGGTTGTAATGGAATCTCAGAGTCAGGTTCACGCTTATATGAGTTTTTAACAAATATGCGTACAAACCCAAATGCTTCCATTAAATTACTTTTCCCTGAAGCATTAGGGCCGTAAATAACGGCACTGCGTAATAAACGATGATTGGAAAAAACGGCCGTTTTCGTCATGTTTTCTGGCAATGTCTTACCTGAAATGGATGAACTGGCGACCATACTAAAAACTTGTTCATCCCGATAAGAGCGGAAATTTTTGACTCTAAATTCAATTAACATTAGCTTTCACCTCTTAAATAATGCTTGATTTTGCATAAAACATGTAAAATACACACTTTATCTGCAATTATTCGCAATTTGACACAAATGTCAACCTAAATTCATGGGCGTTTATTCTTATGTATATAAAAAATTAGGAGATTGGAACTTTGCACAGTTCTAACCTCCTAATTTTAGTAAGCTTTAGAAATTTACTTCACACTTTAACAAGTTTCTTTTACCCACTCAACGGCGGCGACACCGCCTTCGTTCTCGGATTCTCCAAGCGAACGGCCGTTACACATGGTTTACACACGTTTGCATTGAGGAAACACGGCCGTTTCCCCATGTTGAGTATTGGCAGGTTTGGGAACGGACGGATCGAATTAAGTGGAATCATTCATCTTTCTGTCACTTGTATCAGACTCATCACCATGTTCGTTCAGCTCGCTTTCTGCCCATATCCGAAGGCTGTTTAACCATTCGGTGGCTTCTTCGCAGGTCAATCTAAAAGCGTCAATTTCCATATCATCATAACGGTATGTAACTGCAAAAGGGTTTAATCGAGCCAATTGTGCAGTTGCGACGGGAATTTGTATATTTTTCTGTTGTAATAAAAACATCAACGCGGTCAGATCATGTGTGCGTCTGAATTCAATTTGGACAGAAAACAAGACCGCTTTAAGCAGTTTTTCAACAGCTTGCTGGGCATGAAAATATACGACAGAAAGGTGTACATCTTCTTCCTTTTTCAGTACGGTGAAAGCGTAAATATCACGGTCAGCTAATCGTAAAAATCGCTGTGATTCTTCAATATGCGGCTTCATACAATGTCCTCCCTTCACGGTATGCCCAATAATGCACAGTTCCCGGCACGCGGCTGCGCCGTTCGTATTCCGCTTCTGAATAAACCAACAGATCAATTCCTATGCCGATATGTCCTAAAATTTGGCGCAAATAAATCATCTCTTCAATCTGATTTTTGACATGAGGTTGAATAATCATTAAATCGAGATCTGAATTTTCAGTAGCTTCATCACGGCCGTAAGAACCAAATAATATAATGCGGCTGGGGTGAGCGGCCTTTACAATGTGTTGCACAGTTTGTTCTAAGATTTGTTCATCAATCATACATCGCCTCACGGTAAATATAACACAGGGTGGATAAACGGCCGTTTCCCACCACCCATCCAACCCCAGCGACACCGCCTTCGTCCGTGCATTCTTTAAGCGAACGGCCGTTACTCCCCCCCTAATTCCAACCTCACTTCCGCTAACGAATACCGTTTTGTCGTTTGCTCTTTTACATTTTGTACATATAAATAATCGAGATAGTCTTCCATCTTCTCTTTACTGGAGAGAATATCTTTCACAAATAAATACTCATTAAACGGAATCACAGCAAACTTAGCTTGATCGTTTTCTTTTATAACCTGTACCTGATCTAACATTTCATTTTCTCCGATATGCCCGTCCACGTGGCAATACATCAACCACATCAATAATTCTAATTATATCATCCCGCTCAAAGAATATGCGGTAGTTCCCTACGCGCATCCGATAGGTAATGCCAAAATCTACCAATTGCTTGACATTTGGCATTACCAACGGGTCTGCGGCTAACTGTTCGATGCGTGATAAAATGCGCCGCCGATCATTTGCTGGGTATTTTCGCA
>WFSA01000051.1 GCA_015486215.1 Anaerolineae bacterium
ACTAAACGCCAGCCGGGGTAATTGGTTAATAGTTGGAAAACGGCCGTTGCCTGTATCTGTTCTTGATCGTAAATAATCATCCCCGCAGGGATGCCGTTTAAAGGCAAGGGGGTGTGGAGGTCGCAGAGGCGCAGGAGGGGGGAACGGCCGTTTTTCCGTAAAGCCAGTTCAACACTGTCTAGGAAGAGGGAACTGCCGTATATAATTATTGTTGTTGATACAGGCTGCGCCACCCTGTCCATTTGATATACTCCTGCAAAAATAGGCGATCTGCCTATACCTGCAATTAGAAAGTAATCAGGAGGAAAGTAAAGTGACAAAAGTGCCACAAAAGTGCCAACTTTGGGTAAAAAGGGACAGAATGGGTTGTAATTAGGAGGGGGGTACTATGATAGATGGCTGCGGGCGTACGCTTCTGTCTCGGCGCGGCTTTGCAGATGTAAAGTGTCCATGATTTGCTTCATCTGCCGCTTGACAGTGCGCTCGCTGATATATAGTTCGGCGGCGATCTCATGGTAAGAACGGCCGTTGGCAACCAGTTGTAAAATCTGCTCTTGCCGCGCATTTAATGTGGATTCAGGACGAGTGATGCGCTGGAACTCAGCTATCACTTTACCCGCCAGTTCAGGGGCGATGGGGGAAGCTCCGTCACCAAGTCCAGCGATGAGCATGAAAAGCTCTTCTGTGCTCATGTTTTTCAGCAGATAGCCCGATGCCCCCGCTTTTAATGCCGCAAACAGGGTGTCATCAGTTGCCGAGACGGTGAGCATGATGATGCGCTGATCGGGGAATTCAGCCTTGATGCGCCGTGTTGCTTCTATGCCGTCACAGATGGGCATTTCGATGTCCATTACGATTAGATCGGGGTGGGTTTGGCGTGTCAATGTTTGTGCTTCTAATCCGTTGCTGGCGGTGCCAACGATGGTGATGCCGTAGACTTGCAGTAAATTTGCCAACCCTTCGCGGAAGAGAGGATGGTCATCTACCAATAACACGCGCAGGGGGGCAAGGGGGGCGAGAGGCTTTTTCTTGTCGGGTTCAATGGTGATCGTTATCAGCACTTGTGTCCCTTGTCCGGGTGTACTGCGAATTTCTAAACGGCCGTTTAATTCAATCGCCCGTTCGCGCATAATATTCAATCCAAAATGAGGCTGTGGTGATGCATTATCCAGATCCGTTTCTTTGGCAGCGGTATCAAACCCGCACCCATTGTCGCTGACAATAAACTGCGCTTTATCAGGCGCAATTTTGGTGGCGATGATTTGTATATGTGTGGCTGACGCATGTTTGTATATATTGGTCAACGCTTCCTGAATAATACGCAGCAGATGCAGATCATGAGATGGCGGCAGCCATAGCGGCTCATCGGCTGGCAGACTGAGCAAGATGGAGATGTTTCGTTGTGCTTCAAACGTCTCTGCCAACAGGTGCAATGCTGCCCAAAAATTGGTTGGGGTCTTGATAGGTTTTTGTATGCCCAAGATGAATTCGCGCACGTCATTATGAGATTTTTGGGTTACATTGACTAATTGGTCTAATAATTTTGTGGCTGCACCTTGTCGTCCATCGGTTAGCAAGGCGCAGGAAGCTTGTATTTGTAAATTAAGATACCCCATCACTTGCCCGATGCCATCGTGTAGTTCGCGGCCAATACGCTCCCGCTCTTCTAAGGCTGATAACGCTCGCTGTTGTGTTAGCAGATGTGCTTCTATCTCCAAACGGCCGCTTATGTCTTGGCTGAAATAGGCGTACCCGATTAGCTCCCCCGTCTGATTATAAATGCCAGAGATTGAGGCAGAGATGTGACGTGACCCAACGGCCGTTTTCTGTAAGCGAACATAATCATATGTGCCATGTGTGCGAGCATATTGCAAGCTGGCATCAAAGCGGTCAGAATCAATGTCCCATGCGGGGATGGCAGATAGTGGTTTTCCCAACACCTCAGATGCAGCTGCATTGTATAATAGTTCGGCGGTGGTGTTAAAGTAGGTGATATGTAACTGATGGTCAATGGTGATGATGGCGTATTTAGCAGCATTTAATATATTATCTAAATAGGCGGTGGTGTCGGCTAACTCTGCGGTGCGCTCGGCCACACGGCCTTCTAGTTCATGTACATGTGCATTTAATTCGGATGCCATCCTATTAAAAGCGTGGGTCAAATACCCAAACTCATCCTCAACCTTGATGGGAATGTTAATGCTCAAATTGCCGCTATCCATCTGATTGACCCCTTCTAGCAGGTTATGCAAGGGGGTGACCAAATTATGTTTGAGTACCAATGATAATCCCACTGGGACGAGGAGCGCACTGAACAGCGTCAACCAAAAGAGCGGTGTCAGAAAGGTGTGTAACGCTATCCGAAAATCACGATGGTAATCTTCGATAACGCCATTTGCCCCGCTGCTAATTGGCAAATCTGTATTGAAGCGTATAAATTGGGGGGCAGGTGGGACGGTGCATTCTAGAATATTGTCACATTTTACGTTGGGCAATGCGCCCAACATTCGGGCGGTATGCCAACGTGTTTCTATGCTGTATTGGGAGAGAGGAGGCAATTCCACAAATGTCATCTCAAATACGCCATCAGCGTGCAGACGTAGTTGGAAGGTGTAATGGTGAGATGGAGTATCCTTTTCCGGTATATTCAGCCAAGTCAACGTGACTTGTTCAGCCGCTTTTTGTACATACAGTCCATCACCCGCTCCATCATCTGGTAGGTTTGTTGATAAACTTGCTCTTATTAGGGAGATAGATGGTGCTGATCCATAGCGGAATAATGAATCTATTATGCTTGAAAGCGGCCGTTCAAACTGTACGCCGCCATTCCATAGCACAAATAACTCTGTCCATTGCTGATCATAAAATGGGAACGCAAATGGCAATGATAGTGCTGTTTGTTCAGAGTCATACGTCAACTTTTCTCCCCATGCACTCCCCATCTTTGTATCGTCAAAAGTGTCATCATCGGCTGTTTGGCTGATGTCATAGCCGCCCTGTGTATTAGGTGTAAAGCGCAGCGTTTGGGAGGGCGTAATGAGAGTGTGGTTATCATAAGAAGCGACAAAGGAGGGGGTCATTATTTGGGCAACGGTGCCCAGAATACCCAAAAAGAAAGAGAGCGTAATGATACTCAATCGTAGCATGAAGGAAGTATGTTCTGACAGGTAGTTTAGGTAGACCAGTGCAAAGACCAGCATGGTGAACAGCAGCCCCATAGATAAAACGAGGCTGGCTGCCGTTGTTGATACATTAGTTTTGCTTTGCAGGATAAGAACGGCCGTTAATCCCACAGGCATTAGTGAAATCAATGCGAATCGTCGCGCTGTGCGGGCGCGGCGATTGGGCGGCTGCCATAGTTTGCGCCATAGGGGGAGATTGCGTTCGTTTGCTTTCACCATTTGACGCAAATATATAATTATCATCCAGAGGAAAACGGCCGTTAATATAAAATCCACATTAGACGGACGGTACTGGATTATACCGTCTATAAGGTTAGCGTAGCGGCGTGTGGCAAACCATATTTCCCATAAAGGAAGTAATGCCGTTAGACCAAAGACGAAAGCACTTTCGCGCCGCCACTCTGTATGCAACGCAGGCATACGGTATGCAAATTGCGTCAAACAGACCATGCCGATGGTCATGGCAACGCTTTGCCATGGCAAAAATAAGTAGGAATGGTCAGGGTAAAGGGTTTGGTTGAGAAAATCAAGCAGGATGTAGCTGCTAGTGAAAGCGAAGGCGAAGGCGAGGAAAAGGATTTGATACGGCCGTTTTTCTCGTGTGTGCCATGCTAGATAAAACAGATACCCTGTAATAAGCCCCGCAAGAAGTAGAAGTGCAAGGTCGCTGATGGCGGTCGGTGTAAGGTATAAGGTACTCATTCGCCTATATTATACAGGATTTATGGATAAGGAATAAGACTTTATTAACTTACCCGTTTTACCGATATTTGAGTTTTGTCGTCCCCCACCCTAAACCTCCCCCGAAGGGGGAGGGAACTTGCTCCCTCTCCCTTTGGGAGAGGGTTGGGGTGAGGGTAAACTCCAAAGTTAAATGG